>JBJOKU010000085.1:0-6298 GCA_046045925.1 Pseudomonadota bacterium | reverse complement strand
AGGGCGGCGAAGAGGTGAAGATTTCCAAGCGGGCCGGTTCCTATGTGACCCTGCGCGACCTGATCGAATGGACCAGCAAGGACGCGGTGCGCTTTTTCCTGCTCTCGCGCAAGCCCGACACCGAATACACCTTCGACGTCGACTTGGCCGTGGCCAAGAACAACGACAACCCCGTCTATTACGTGCAATACGCCCACGCCCGCATCTGCTCGGTGCTGCGTGCCTATGCCGAGCCGCAAGGCAAGACCATGGCCGAGGTGTTGCCTCAACTCGCGCAGGCCAGCCTCGCACCGCTGGACACCCCCGCCGCTGCCGCCCTCATGCTGCAACTGGCCAAGTACCCCGAAATGCTCAGCGCCGCCGCGCGCGACTTTGCCCCGCACGACGTGACGTTTTACCTGCGCGAACTCGCTGCCAGCTACCACAGCTACTATGATGCCGAGCGTATCCTCGTGGACGACGAGGCCACCAAGCTGGCCCGTCTCGCGCTGGTGGCCGCCACCGCGCAGGTCATCCACAACGGCCTGGCCGTATTGGGCGTGAGTGCCCCGGAGAAGATGTGAGCATGAACACCGCCAATGCCTTCCAGGGGCGCACTCGCAAAATGGCGGGCGCCGCCTCACGCACCACGCTGAACCAGCGACAACAAGGCAGCACCCTGATCGGCATCATCGTCGGTCTCGTGGTTGGCTTGGCCATCGCCCTGGGCGTGGCCATGTACGTCACCAAGGCCCCCATCAGCTTTGCGCAGAAAACCCAGAACCGCACAGCCGAGCAAGACGCGCAGGAAGCCAGGAAAAACAAGGAGTGGGACCCCAACACCAGCCTGCATGGCAAAAATCCCGTCAAACCCGCAGCCAATGCCGCCAGCGGGCCCGTCACCCCAGGCGCACCGGCTCCAGCCCCTGCTGTATCCAGCGCAGGCAAGGCCACCACGGCCACTGCGCCTGCCCCTGCTGATCCTCTGGGCGACCTGGCCCAGGCCAAGGCCCAGCAAGCTGACGCACCCGGCTTCTACGTGCAGGCTGGCGCATTCCGCTCCGCCCCCGAGGCCGAGACCCAGCGTGCCAAAGTGGCCCTGGCAGGTGTCGATGCCAAGGTGGTTGAGCGCACTCAATCCGGACAACCTGTCCACCGAGTTCGCGTTGGGCCGTTTGACAAGCGTGAAGAAGCCGACAAGATCAAGCAGAAACTCGAAACCGCCGGGGTGGAAGCCTTGGTAGTCAAAACGGGCCGTTGAGGCCTGGAGTTGCAGCCGCCCTCGAACTTTTTCACCCGACCGCGCTCAGAACCCTCTCATCATTGGAGTGAACCTCATGGACCGTCGCCAGTTTTCAACCGGACTCGCCCTTGGCACCGCCGCCCTGTGCAGCCCCTTTGCCCAAGCCCAGAACAAGCCCTACGAAGATGGCACCGACTACATCTCGTTCGACAAGCCCCTGCCCACAGAGCCCAAGGGCAAGGTTGAGGTCATCGAATTCTTCTGGTACTCATGCCCCCACTGCAACAACTTCGAGCCCAGCTTCGATGCCTGGGTGAAAAAACAGTCCAAGGACGTGGTGGTCCGGCGCGTGCCTGTGGCCTTCCGCGACAACTTCGTTCCGCAGCAACGGCTTTTTTATGCGCTGGAGGCCATGGGCAAGCTCGAAGCCATGCATCGCAAAGTCTTCTACGCCATCCATGCTGAAAAGCAGGCCCTCGACAACGAGGCATCGATTGCCGCCTGGATTGAAAAGCAGGGCCTCGACCGCAAGGAGTTTCTGGCCCAATACCAGTCTTTTGGCATGAACAGCAAGACCGCACGCGCCAAGCAGTTGCAGCAGCTCTACAAGGTCAGCGGCGTGCCTGCGCTGGCCATTGGTGGCCGCTACTACACCGACGGCTCTCTGGCCCAGAACATGGAGCGCGCCCTGCTGATCACCGACCATCTGGTCACCAAAGTTCGCGCCGCCTGAGGCAGGCACACCCCGCTGCATGCCGCCCGCACTTGATGTGCAGGCGGTTTTTTCATTGCAGCATGAAGGTTTCGTACTCCAGCCGCGAGAGTTTGCGTTCCATCAGCAGCAGGGCCACGATCAGCGTCACCAGCATGGCCAGCGAAAAGCCGTAGCCGTAGAACTGCGCCCCCAGCGCAATGCTCAGCCCTGTGAGACCGAAATTGAGCAGCAGCAGCAGGCTCACCAGAAACAGCACGATGCGGCGCTTGTCGAGGTAGAAAAACACATTCATCACGGCGAGAAACGCCACCTGCAAGCTCGTGCCCACCACGTCCACGTAAAACAGGGGCAGGTAGAGCTGGCTGATTTGCAGCTTCTCGAAAATCGTGGGCGCAAATACCATCACCACCAGCACACCCAGCGTCTGGATTTTCACAATCTCGAACAGCCCCGAGCGGATGGCCAGCACCATGTTGTCGCGGTGCGAGGCGATTTCTTCCAGGCTTCCACCCGAGCGCACGGCATCATAAAAGCGCTCGTACCACTCGACAAAATCGGTCTCGAAACGCACCAGGAATACCGCCATGCCCGGAATGATGGACAGGTAGGCCAGGAAGATGGGCAGGTCGTAAATCACGCTGGCGCGCAGCGGTCCGATCACTGCCGTGCTGGTGGGCGGATAGAACCAGAAAACAATCTTGTCGGCCCAGATGGCCAGATTGAAGATGGCACCGATCCAGATCAGGCTGCCGTACATCTGCCCCTTGCCAAAGCAGTCAAAGCGGATGATTTCGCGGGCAGGAAAACTGCGCACAATCACGAAAATCATGCCGCACAGCATCAGGAACTGGCCGCCGATGTACCCCAAGATCAGTCCGTTCACCCCCCATGGCCTGAACAGGAATGTGAGCAACACCGACAGCGTGTAGCCGCCACCAAACAGCACCACGATGGTCTTGTAGTACTTGAGCCCGCTCATGAAGATGGTGGCCACCCAGATGCCGCACATGGTCACGAAGCCCGCACTCATCAGCAGCCGGTAGCTCAAATTTTCGCCCCGGAACAGCAGCAGCACCAAGGCCATTGCAAACAGGCCGCCCGCCCCATTGACCACCAGCATCACCCCGGCAAAGTTGGGCAGCACAATGTCGGAGCGCCGCAAAAACAATTGGTCGCTCACCCAGCGGGTAAAGCCCAATTGCACAAAACCCGTGAGGATGAGCGAGCCCATGATGAGATAGGTCACGCTCACCTGGAACTGCACGATCAGCAGATCGGGCACCACCACGTTGTATGAAATGAGGCCAATGACCACCAGGCCGAGTATCGACAGCACCCACGGCCCCGAGCTGATGAGCCCCGCATAGGCGTAGGCCTGCACCAGCCCGATCAGGCTGTCGTGCTTGAGCAGTTTGCGCAGCTCGAAACCAATGCCTGCCATGCTCAGGCCCCGTCCAGCGGTGGCCAACCGTCAAAGCTGTCCACATCGGCAAACTCGCCATCGAGGGCGCGTTCGTACACCTTGGCGTAACGCGCAAACATGAGCGGGTGGGTGTAAAAGCGGTTGACGCGTGCAATCCCCGCCTCGCTGGCCTTTCGCCATTTTTCGTCGTCAGTGAAAAAGGACAGGATCGCATCGGCCAGCTCCTGCGGGTTGGCAATGCCCACCACTTCACCGCTCTTGCCCAGCGCCTTGTCGCCCGATGTCAGCCCCTCGATCAACTGGCGGCACGAACCCACGTCGGTGCTCACACCGGGCACGCCCGCCGCATAGCCTTCGAGCAGTACCAGCGGCAGCGCCTCTGAAATCGAGCTCAGCACCACCAGGCCGATCTGCGGCAGCAAATCCATCAGATTCTGGAAGCCCAGAAACTTCACGTTGTCTTGCAACCCCAGGCTCTCCACCAGATCGTGGCACTCCTTGGCGTAGGCCGGGCTTTCGTCTTCCGGACCGGCAATCCACGCCTGCGCATCGGGCACGCGGTTGGCCACCACACGCATGGCGCGGATGTAGGTTTTCACGTCCTTGATGGGCACCACGCGGCCAATCAGGCAGCAGATGGGCGGCGTTTTTTCGGGGCGCTTGGCCCGCAGCGCACCAAAACGCTCGACATCAATGCCATTGGGGATATTGAAGGTGCGGTCAGCATTGGCACCGTCTTGCACCTGGCGCAGCCGGTTGGCCTCGTAGAGCGCGATGATCTGGTCGCTTGCGTCGTAGCACATGCGCCCCAGCGCCTCGAAAAAGCGGATCCACGCTTGCCGGAAGTATCCCGCCTGGGTGGGGTCACTTTGCAGCAGGTTGCGGTTGTCGGCAATCCACTGCGCCGAGTACAGGTCGATGCGCCGCTCTTTGGTGTAGATGCCGTGCTCGCTCAGGATGAGGGGCTTGCGGTAGCGCCGCTTGAGCAGCGCCCCCAGAAAACCGGCATAACCCGTGGACACGCTGTGGAAGCACTTCACATCGATCATGCCATCGACGATCCTGGCGATCTTCCAGATCGGCGCGTGCATGGTGCGCACCGTCCAGAAGTAATCGACAAAGCTCGGGTCGCGGCTGCGCTCGCGGTACTGCTGCGTGGTGAAGTTCCAGCTGTGCTGGCTGTAGAGAAACTGCTCGTGGTTCATGCGGCCATTCAACTCGCCGACCACTTTTTCGAGCGCCCGTGCGCCGTCTTCGGCATAGCGGGCTGGATACTGGAAATACTGGTGCAGCACACGCACCTGCTCGAACATCTCTTCGTCGCCCTTGATCGGGGTCACGGGCGGGTTGCTGTCGGTGTCATAGAGGTAATGCGCCTCGAAGTGCACCACGTTGTCGGGCAGCTTGAACTTGGGTTCGCCGTAGTCCTGCTTGCGTGAACCCATGAAGATGATGGCAAAGCGCAAATGCGGAAAGCCCTTGATGATCTGGTTCACCCAGCTCGACACGCCGCCTGCCACGTAGGGAAAGGTGCCCTCCAGCAGCAAGGCCACATCGGCATGGGCGGCCTTGCGAGCCGCAAACTCTTTTTCTGCTTCGCTCACAACTGGCTCCTGCTGCTGCGTCCCGGAGCCCAGAACTGCACCACCTGGTGCAGGCCCTGGGGCAGGTGCGCTGTCTTGCGTATGCGCTTGAGAAAGGCCGACACATCAGCGGGCCGGCCCAGCTCCCAGGCAATGCGGGCGAGATGTGGCATCACCGCCAGATCGGAAAGCCCGGTGCGACGGGCCAGCCTGAAGGCCTTTTCTGCCGCCGCGATGTGCCCCAGCTCCATCAGCACCTGGCCATACAGCAGCCAATGCCCGCCCAGTCTCGCATCCAGACCCAGCGCCTGCTCGCAGGCCTCCTTGGCCTGCTCCAGCGCAAAAGTGCGCAAGTCGCCACGGGCCAGGCCCGTGTCCACCTGTTCCCAGTACAGCTCGGCCAGCTTTTGCAAGGCATTGACCATCTCCTGCTGGATATTGGCCTCGCGGGCCTTGGCCAGCTTTTGCTGTGTCAGGCCGATGCGCCGCGCCAGGTCTTTCTCCCACGCCTCCAGCATGCTGTAGGCCAGCAGGCGCAGGTCTTCTGCCGGATCGCTGAGCAAGCCTTGCAACAGGGGCACCGACACCTTGGGCCGCATGTGCTGCAAGGCCAGCATCACGCGCAGTTTGTTGTCGATGGATTGCCTGGGGTCGCGCAGGATGCTGCGGGCGTGGGCGGCCCGGATATCGGGCAGCTCCTGCGACTCGCGCATGGTCATCAGGTATTGGGGCTCGCGGATTTCCTCGAAATGCTCAGCCACCGCACTTTTGGGATACCGGACGGCCAGCAGCAGCACCAGCAGCAAACCCAGCACGCCCATGAGTGGAATGAAAAATGCAAAACTGAAGAACAGGGCCCTGGTGCGCCCGGCCCCGGCTTGCCAGCGCTGCGGCAGCATGCAGCAGACCCCCTGCGCCACCGCCACCGAGGCCAGGGCATGCAGGCCCCAGAACGCCAACAGCAAGGATGCATCATCCAGCCCCAGGCCTTCGTGCAGCAGCAGCAATGACGCGGCCTCCAGCACCAGTGCCGTCAACAGGCTGAGCAGCAGCGTCATACGCTGTCCTCCCAGGTGATTGACGAGTCGGTGCTGACATCGCTCAACTCATCCACCATCAACTGGTAGGCCCTGGGCAGGGCCAGCGAAATTTCTTCGGTGGACACTTTGGCAACGGCATCGGGCGTGAGGCCGCCGCGTTGCCGCGCCGTTTCAAGAATGCGTGCAATCGCCACCGCCACATGGCCACTGTCGGCAAATGCCAGCAGGGACACCAGCTTGAGCTCGTCTCCCGAGCGGAACATCCACACCAACTCGCCACCGCGATGGGCCTGTCGCACGTGTTCGGCAATCACG
>JBJOKU010000084.1:0-6327 GCA_046045925.1 Pseudomonadota bacterium | reverse complement strand
ACAAGCCCAAGGCTTGCATGAATGGATGGGGGAAAGTATTTCTGACAGTTGCCCCGGATGGAGTTGCCATGCCGTGTCATGCAGCACGTCAATTGCCAGGCATGGTGTTGCCAAACGTACGACAAATGTCCTTGCAAGAGATTTGGCGCGACAGCGCTGCGTTCAATGCATTCCGGGGCCATGGGTGGATGGCGGAGCCTTGTCGCACGTGTGATGAGCGCGACAAGGATTTTGGAGGGTGTCGCTGTCAGGCATGGTTGATGACGGGACAGGCACACTTGACAGATCCGGTTTGTGCAAAGAGTCCCAACCGGGAACAAGTAGTGCAAATATTGTCCCAAGCCCACACCAATTCCTCGTTGCAGCCTTTGGTCTTCAGGACAGATGCTGGGTCACGGGACGACGGCAACCTTTTGCGTTCGACTTCTCTCATTAGTCAGCATTCTCTGAAGAAAGCCATCAATGCCAACTGATTTGAATGGTTTGTCCCGGCGGAGATGGTTGGAGGGGGTGACTGCTTCGATTGCGGTCAGCAGCTCTTCCTGGGGGCGTGCACAAACTCCAACGGCCTTTCCCCAGCGCCCCATCACCTTGCTGGTGCCCTGGAGCGCCGGTGGCGCGACCGATTTGTCGATGCGCGTGCTGGCGGAAGTGGCCTCACAGCATCTGGGTCAGCGCGTGATTGTGGAGAACAAGCCGGGGGCAGGCGGCATTCTGGCCATGCCAGCGCTCACGCAGGCGGCACCCGACGGCTACACGGTCGCTCAGATGCCGCAGACGGTGTTCCGCGCACCGTGGGTGCAGAAGGTGATGTGGGACCCGGTGCGTGACACCGCCGCGATCTTGCAGATCAGTACGGTGACATTTGGCCTGGTGGTGCCAGCGGCCAGCCCTTGGCAGAGCGTGGCCCAACTGCTGGCCTGGGCCAGACAGCATCCGGGTGAGCTGACGGTGGCCACCAATGGCGTGGGCACCACACCGCACCTGCTCATGGAGGAGTGGTTTGGCCGCCTGGGCTTGCAGTACATCCATGTGCCCTACAAGGGGGTGTCGGAGCAAATGCTGGCAGTGTCTTCCTCGCAGGTGATGCTGGGGGTGGGCGCCAATGGCATTTCAGCCTATGTGGAGGCGGGCAAGGCCCGCATGCTGGCCACCACGGCCAGCCGCCGCAGCCTGCGCCGGCCCCAGGTGCCCACCATGCGCGAGCTGGGTCATGAAATCGTGGCCTCTTCGGCCTATGGTCTGGCCGCACCGCGTGGTGTGCCTTCCGATGTGGTGCAGGTGCTGCACGACGCGTTCAAGCAGGCGCTTTTCGATGCGCGCCATGTGGCTGAACTGGCCCGCTACGACCAGGAAACGGCCTATCTCGACAGCGCGAGTTACCGCCGTTCCATGCTGGGGCAGTTCCAGTCCGAGCAGGCCATCGTCAAGCGACTGGGCCTGCAAGGCTGAATCTCACTTCTTGTCTTTGGGCTGCTGGGCGAGCACCCAGCTCACCAGCGTCTTGATTTCGGCATCGCTGAGGGAGGAATGGGCAGGCATGGGAATGCGGCCCCAATGGCCTTTTGAACCATTCTTGATGCTCTGGGCCAGTTGTGCGGGAGCGTCTTTCTGCCCCTTGTACTTTTCGGCGATGGCGCTGTAGGCGGGGCCCACCACTTTTTCGCTGATCGAATGGCACGACAGGCAGCCCGCGTCCTTGGCGATTTGCTCTGGGCTCTTGTTGTCTGCCGCCTGCGCTGCGCCAGCGCAAACCAGCAGTGACATCGTGATGGCAAGTTGCTTGTTCATGTTCAATAACTCCGGATCGGAACTCTCATGACGAAAACGGCAGTGATGTGCTGACACACCACTGCCGTCTGGATTTCATTTCGCCATGCGTGGATGGCGAAATGTCACGCGCCGGGTGGATCAGCTCTTGTGCAGCTTGAACACCCAGACCGAGCCGCCTTGCTCAAGGAAGTTGACCTTCTTGGCCACTTCACCGCCCCACAGGGGAACAGCACCGCCCCAGCCGGAGACCACAGCCACGTACTGCTCGCCACCTTCTTCCCAGGTGACGGGAGCGGCCACGATGCCGGAGCCGGTCTGGAACTGCCACACGACCTTGCCAGTCTTGGCATCAGCGGCCTTGAGGTAGCCTTCAGGCGTGCCCCAGAAGACGAGGTTGCCAGCGGTGGTCAGGACACCGCCCCACAGGGGAGCGCTGTTCTTGACTTCCCAGCTGATCTTGCCGGTCTTGGGGTCGATGGCGCGCAGCGAGCCGATGTAGTCGTCATACAGGGGCTTGATGGTGAAGCCGGCGCCGAGGTAGGCAGCGCCTTTCTTGTAGGTCACAGGCTCGTTGTGGATGTCCATGCCCCACTCGTTGGAGGGCACATAGAACAGGCCGGTCTGGGGGCTGTAGGCCATGGGCATCTGGTTCTTGCCGCCGAGGAACGAAGGTGCGGCGAACACTTCCTTGCCTTTCTGGCCGTCGCCTGCGGCAGGGTCGCCAGGACGGTTCTCAGGCACGAAGTTGGGACGGCCCGACTTGAGGTCGATGCCGTTGGCCCATGTGGTCTTGGTGACGAAGGGCGTGGCGTTTTGCAGCTTGCCGGTGTTGGCATCGATCACGTAGAAGTAGCCGTTGCGGTCTGCCTTGGCACCCATGCGCTTGCCGTTCATGTCGAAGGTCACGAACTCGTTCACGCCGTCGAAGTCCCAGCCGTCGTTGGGGGTGGTCTGGTAGTGCCACTTGATCTGGCCGGTCTTCACGTCGATGGCGACGGTGGAGGCCGAGTACAGGTTGTCGCCCTTGCGGGTGTGGCTGTTCCAGGGGCCGGGGTTGCCTGTGCCGAAGTAAGCCAGACCGGTTTTGGGATCGTAGGTGCCGCCCAGCCATGTGGCCGAGCCGCCGTACTTCCACATGTCACCGGGCCAGGTGGCGTTGAGCGTGCCGGTCATGCCGTTGTCGCTCTCTTTGCCGCTGGCATCAAACTTCTTGCCCATGTAGCCTTCGATCATGGGGCGAACCCAGACCATCTTGCCGGTTTTGGGGTCGCGCGCTTCCACGCGGCCCACCACGCCGAACTCACCACCGGACACGCCGGTCAGCAGCAGGCCATTGGCGATCAGGGGAGCGGCGGTGTAGGAGTAACCGGCCTTGAAGTCGTCGATCTTCTCGCGCCACACCACGGCACCGGTGTCCTTGTTGAGGGCCACCAGCTGGGCGTCGAGCGTGCCGAAGATCACCAGGTTGTCATACAGGGCTGCGCCACGGTTGATCACGTCGCAGCAGGGCATGATGCCTTCGGGCAGGCGGTGTTCGTATTTCCACAGCTTCTTGCCGGTCTTCGCGTCAACGGCAAAGATGCGGGAGTAGGAGGCCGTCACATACATCTTGCCTTCGTGCACCAGCGGCTGCGACTGCTGGCCGCGCTGCTTTTCGCCACCAAAGGACATGGACCACACGGGCACCAGATTCTTGATGGTGCTGGCGTTGACCTTGGCCAAGGACGAGTGACGCTGGCCTTCCGGGCCGAGGCCATAGCTCAGCACGTCGCCGGTGGTCTTGGAATCGTTTTCAATCATGGCGTCGGTGACGCCGGCTGCCTGTGCGCCCAGGTGGGCTGCGGCCATCATCACGAAGATGCTGAGCAGTTTGCGTTTCATTGCGTAGTCTCCTGTCGGTTGCCTTGATGGGGAAATGGACAAAGGCAGTCGGGCCATGCCCAATCCGCAGGTTCTCCGCCCCATTGCAGCCGGAGACCCATGGGTTTCTTTGGCAATAACCGTGCCATCCACAAGCGCCGCCAAACAAGCCCAAAAATCAGGAGAAACCCTGTGTTTGGGCACCATGCGCGGCAACTGCAACAGAATTTGTTGCAGGCTGAAGCAGGGTGGTGTGACAGCGCGATGTTGCAGGGGGAGACACCATCGCCACATGCGGCATCAGCGGGGTGGTGGCGAACGCAAGTGCCTGCGCTCGGCTTGCGGGTACAGGTGCGTGACGTTGCGGGCGTACTCGGTACGCGCTGCACCCCAGCGGGCAAAGCGCGTGGGCAGGGGGATGGCCAGCACTTCGGCCATGTCCATCCCGGCGGCGGCACTGCGCTCCAGTGTGTCGAGCAGCCAGCGCAGGTAGTCACGCGTCTGGGCGATGCCCCGCAAGTCGGCATGTACCGGGCCGTGGCTGGGCACGAGCGTGACGTGCGGTAGCGCCGAAAGCCGCTTTTCCAGCACATCCAGGCTTTGCAGCCATTGCGCCAGATCGGCATGCGGCGTGGTGGGAATGCGCTCGGCAAAAACCAGACCGCCTGCAAACACCACGCCGGTTTTGTGGTCGATGACGACCAGATCATCGGCCGTGTGCCCCGACAGCCGCAGCAACTCCAGTCGCCCCGCCGCGTGCAGCCCCGGCTCAATGGACGCGTGTGCGGGGCTGGAGGCCGTGTCTTTCATCCAGTCGCCGCACAGGGCGTACAGGTTGTCGGCATAGGCGCCGCCTTCGCGCTGCATGCCTTCGATGCTGCCTTGCAGTGCCAGCGTGGGCACATCACTCCAGGCCTGATTGCCGAAGAAATAGTCGGGATGCAAGTTGAGATTGAGTACCCGTACTCCTCCTGCCTGCGGGCGCTGCGCCAGCAGGCGCTTTTGCTGCTGCCCGTACAGCAGCGAGGGGCCGGTGTTGACCACCCAGGTGCCAGCGGGCGTTTCTATCCAGCCCGTGTTGATGATGTTGCAGCCATTGGCACGGCTGAAGTCGGCCACCTCGCCCTCGATCACGTACACACCCTGAGCCAGGCTGCGCGGTTTGAGCGCGTAGTCGGGGGGCTCCAGTGCAAAGGCTGCGCTGGCAAGGCATGTGCCAACACAGGTGAGCAGCACGGCCATCGCGCTTCGCCACGCGCATGCAGGGGGCGCGGTGCGCTGTGTGAGTGAGTGCTGCCCCCTCATGAGCGCACCTGGGCATCAATGCGCAAGGCGCTGTTGTCCCGGCCCGTGATGTGCAGCAGCGCGGGGGGTCTGGCCATCAGATCGAAAGTCAGCAAGGGGTTTTCAGAAACCGGCTCATACAGGCGGATGCGCAGCAGGCTGCCCTGGCCGGGGGCTGCCACTTCAAGCTGCTCCAGATAGTAGGCGGGCAGCCCGTTGACGAGGCCCGTGTCCATGGGATGCATCACGCGCAGACGCAGCCTGGCATGGCCAGAGCCCAGAAAGTCACGTATGACCTGGGCCTGCACCTGCCCAAGCGTGTTCACCCAACTGCCATCTGCACGGGTGGCACCTGGCAGGGTGCAGCCCCCACCCGAGGCATCCACCTTGCCGCTGCCCACGCGCCAAGTGCCGTCGTCGAGTTGCACCAGCGCGCGGATGGCGGACGATTGCTGCAACTTGAAACGAAACGCAATGCGGGCTTGTACGCCCAATGGCTCGAAGTCCAGCACCTTGCGGATGGGGTTGCGATCAACCACCACCACGATGCGCTGCACGCGGCCCGTGTAGGCGCTGGCATCCACCAGCACTGGCACGTTCATCGCGTCTTCGGCAAACGTGGGGGTTCGCACGCTGATGGCGGCATCAAATGCGAAGCGTGCATCGCCCAGAAACTCCTTGCGCACGCCTGGCCATTGCAGCGTGCCCAGCGGGTCGCCGCCGGTGTCTTGTGCCTGCGCGGGCGAGGGCGTGAGCCCCATGCCAGCGGCCACCCAGCCACTGGCTGCGCAGGCTTGGCTCAGCACAGCAAGCGACTGCCGGCGATTCATGCGAGTCGGCATCACGCATCTCCCTTGCGACGGATCCATCCGCGTTGCGGGTCGTAGCCGCGCATGGCCAAGATCGTGGCCACCACCAAGGTGCCTGTGACCACCAGCAGCGCTTGCGCATTGATCTGTCCGTGCAGGGCAAAGCGCAACGCCTCCACCGCATGGGTGAAGGGGTTGAGCCAGGCCAGTTTCTCGATCCACACCGCACCCGACTCGCGCAGTTTCCACAAGGGGTAGAGCGCACTGCTGATGAAGAACATCGGAAAGATCACGAAGTTCATCGCCCCCGCAAAATTCTCCAACTGGCGCACATACACAGAGAGCCACAGCCCGAGCGCGGCCAGCATGAGTGAGGTGAGCAGCATCACGGGCACGGCCAGCAGCACTTGCAGGGGTTGCAGATCGGTGTCAAAGGCCCAGGCCATGAAGGCAAACACCAGCATCTGGATCACCGACAGCAAGGCCGTGGCCACGAGCTTGGCCAGAAGCAGCCAACTGCGATGCAAGGGCGCGGTGAGCAACAGGCGCATGGCCCCGGTTTCGCGGTCGTACACCAGCGCCAGAGAGCTTTGCATGCCGT
>JBJOKU010000083.1:0-6376 GCA_046045925.1 Pseudomonadota bacterium | reverse complement strand
CATGTGCAATCGGTTTACACCAGCATTGGCGCAGGCTCGGCCGGGGCCGACCCGTTTGCGCCCGGCGGCCTGCCCGAGGTGCGCAAGGCGGCACTGACCATCCAGCTCGCCCCGCGCAGCGAGCGCTCGGTGCGCAAGCAGGTGGTGGAGGGCCAGATCCGCGAAACGATTGCCACGCTGCCCGGTGTGCGCACCAAGGTGGGCCTGGGTGGCAATGGCGAGAAGTATGTGCTGGTGCTCGCCGGTGAAGACCCGGATGCGCTGGCCAAGTCGGCTGTGGTGGTGGAGAAAGACCTGCGTACCATTCCCGGCATTGGCTCGGTGTCGTCCAACGCCTCGCTGGTGCGCCCCGAAGTGGCCATTCGCCCCGACTTCGCCCGTGCGGCTGATCTGGGTGTGAGCACCGCAGCCATTGGCGACACGGTGCGCATGGCCACCAGTGGCGACTACGACGCGGGGTTGGCCAAGCTCAACCTTGCGCAGCGGCAAGTGCCCATTGTGGTCAAGCTGGAGCAGGGCGCACGGGAAGACATGTCCACGCTGGAACGCATCATGGTGCCCGGCAGCAAGGGCCCGGTGATGCTGGGCCACATTGCCACGCTGGAGATGAGCAGCGGCCCGGCGGTGATCAACCGCTACGACCGCCAGCGCAACATCAACTTCGAGATCGAGCTGTCGGGCCAGCCGCTGGGTGTGGTCAAAGATGCCGTGGCCAAGCTGCCCAGCGTGCAGCAGTTGCCACCGGGTGTGCGCATCGTCGAGGTGGGCGACGCGGAGGTGATGGGCGAGCTGTTCGAGAGCTTCGGCTTGGCCATGCTCACGGGCGTGCTGTGCATCTACATCGTGCTGGTGCTGCTGTTCAAGGACTTCCTGCAACCCGTCACGATTCTGGCGGCGCTGCCGCTGTCGCTGGGCGGGGCCTTTGTGGGGCTGCTGATTGCGGGCAAGAGTTTTTCGATGCCCTCGCTCATCGGCCTGATCATGCTCATGGGCATTGCCACCAAGAACTCGATCCTGCTGGTGGAGTACTCCATCATGGCGCGGCGCGACCAGGGCATGAGCCGATGGGAGTCACTGCTCAACGCCTGCCACAAGCGGGTCCGCCCCATTGTCATGACCACACTCGCCATGGGCGCAGGCATGCTGCCCATTGCCATGGGCTGGAGCGCATCGGACTCGTCGTTCCGTTCGCCCATGTCGGTGGCGGTGATTGGCGGTCTGGTGACTTCCACCTTCCTGAGCCTGCTGGTGATTCCGGTGGTGTTCACCTACGTGGACGATGTGCATGAGTTCTTCCTGCGGCTATGGGATCGCTACAAGCGCAACGGCAATAAAACCTGAGGCATCTTGCCAGATGACGAAAGCCCCGCATTTGCGGGGCTTTTTTCCAGCTGTAAAGCCTTGAGTCGGCAGACCTTGGTTCAGGGCTGCTGCCAGCGCCCGGCAAGGTTCTTGAGGAGTTGGCTGGTGGCCGCCAGATGGCGGCTTTGCAGGTTGAGCAGATTGGTCTGTGCCGACAGGGCGGCACTTTGCGCACTGGCTACGTTGAGATAGCTCACCATGCCGGCTTTGTATTGGTGCTGCGCCACATCGAGCGACTTGAGCGCGGAGCTCACGGCCTGTTTTTGCAGGGCAATGGCGGCTTGGAGGTTCCAGGCAGTGGCAAGGTTGTCTTCAACCTCCTGCAAGGCTGCAAGCACGGTTTGCCGGTAGTTGGCCACGGTTTGCTCATAGGTGGCTTGGGCCGAATCGACGGCGGCGCTTTGTGCGCCTCCCGAGAAGAGGTTGAGCGCCACGGTGGGGCCGATGGACCAGAAACGGTTGGCCGACTGGACGATGCTCGCGTAGTCTGAGCCCCGGTAGCCTGCGCTCGCAGCCAGGCTGAGTGTGGGGAAGAAGGCCGAGCGGGCAGCGCCGATCTGCGCATTGGCGGCGGCCATTTGGCGCTCGGCGGCGGCTATGTCGGGGCGGCGCTCAATCAAGTGCGCGGGCAGTTGCACAGGCACGATGGGCGGATCAGGCAAATCGCCTGACGGCGCAGGCGCGAGCGTGAAACTGGCAGGGGCCACGCCCAGCAGAGTGGCCATGGCATGCGTCAGCTGTGCGCGGCTGATGGTGTTTTCGCGCAGTTGCAGTTGCGCCGACTTGAGTTGCACCTCGGCTTGTGCCACATCGGCGCTGGATGTCACGCCGCCCGAGTAACGGTCGCGCGTGAGCTGGAGCGACTTTTCATAGGCGGCAACGGTTTGCTCCAGAAGGCGCTGCTGGGCCTGTGCCGAACGGGCGCTGAAATAGCTTTGCGCCACCGTGGCTTGCAGCGACAGGCGTGCCGCCGCCAGGGTGTCCTGGCTGGCCTGGAGGCGGGCCTGCGAGGCTTCAACACCTGCGCCAGCGCGATTCCACAAATCAAGCTCCCATGAGGCCAAGCTGCCTTGCAGGTTGTAGCTCGTGCCGCCCGGTGTGGTGTTGACGCTGGAGTTGCGGCTTGATGCGGTGGAAAGGCTGATCGCGGGAAACCACGCCGCGCGGCTTGAGGCCAGTGCAGCCTGGGCCAGGTTGACCGAAGCGGCCGCCGATTGCAGGCTGGGGCTGTTCTTGTTGAGGCGATCCACCAGATCGTTGAGCACGGCATCGTTGAACACACGCCACCATTCATCGCTGACATTGGCTGCGTCGGGGTTGGCGGGCTGAAAAAGCGCGGCTTCCTTGAAGGCTTGCGGCACTTCCACTTTGGGTGGTTTGTAGTCGGGCACGGTGGAGCAGGCCGCCAGTGTGCCGATTGCCACCGCGAGCAGGCCCAGGCCCAGGCGCAGCGCTCGCGATGCGGGGGCAGTGTCTGGGCGGGCGATTGCGTGCGGTCCTTGGGGCGGCATGGCAGGGTGGCGCATGGGTAGAGGCTGGTTCATGGCTCAAGTCCGGTGGATGCCCGCAGAGGGCTTGAAGAGGGTGCGCCGCGCTGCGCCCAGCCAGCGGGCCAGAATGCGGCGGGCCTGCGAGGCTCGCAGGCTGAGACGCTCCATGCGCACATAGAGAACGGGCGTGGTGTAGAGCGTGAGCAGTTGGCTGAGAATGAGGCCGCCCACCACGGCAATGCCCAGTGGCTGGCGAATTTCTGCCCCGTCACCCGTGCCAATGGCCAAGGGGATGGCACCCACAATGGCGGCCACGGTGGTCATGAGAATGGGGCGCACGCGCAGGTGGCATGCCTTGTAGATGGCTTGCACGGCGCTGGTGTGGCCGCGCCGCTGTGACGCGATGGCGAAGTCGATCATCATGATGGCGTTTTTCTTGACGATGCCAATCAGCAGGATCACGCCAATGAGCGCGATGATGGAAAACTCGGTCTTGAAGGCCATCAGCGCCAGCAACGCCCCCACCCCCGCCGAGGGCAGGGTGGACAAGATGGTGATGGGGTGGATCAGGCTTTCGTACAGGATGCCGAGCACCAGGTAGATGGTGACCAGCGCAGCCAGAATCAACAGTGGCTGGCTCGAAGTGGATGACTGGAACGCCTGCGCCGTGCCCGCAAAGCTGCCGCGCACCGACACAGGCACGCCGAGACCGGCCATGGCATTGCGGATGGCATCGGTGGCATCCGAGAGCGACACGCCTATCGGCAGGTTGAAGCTGATGGTCGATGCCGGAGCGCCGCCCTGGTGGTTAACGGACAAGGGTGTGTTGGTCAGCTCCATGCGGGCAAAAGCAGAGAGCGGCACGCGCTCGCCCGTGCCGGAGATGAAGTACAGATTACGCAGCGAATCCGGGCTTTGCAGGTATTGCGGCGCCAGTTCCATGACCACGCGGTACTGGTTCATGGGGTTGTAGATCACGCCGATCTGCCGCTGCCCGAAGGCGTTGTTGAGCGTGTTGTCGATGCTTCGCATGTGCAAGCCCAGACGGGCGGCGGCATCGCGGTCAATGACAAGCGAGGTTTGCAGGCCCCGGTCTTGCTGGTCGGTGTTGACATCGGCCAACTCGGGCAGCTGCATGAGGGCGCGGCGGATGCGCGGCTCCCAGGTGCGCAGGTCGCTCAATTCATCGGCTTGCAGGGTGAACTGGTATTGCGCGTTGCTCATGCGCCCGCCGACGCGGATGTCTTGCACCGGCACGAGAAAAAGGTTGGCCCCGGCCACAGCGGAGAGTTTGCCCCGCAGGCGGGCCACCACCTGGTCGGCTGAATCGTTGCGCTCCTTCAGTGGCTTGAGCGTCATGAAGATCTGGCCAAAGTTGCGCTGGCTTCCGCCGGTGAACCCGGCCACGTTTTCTACTGCGGGATCGTCCTTGACGATGGCCATGAAGCGATCCATCTTCTGCTGCATTGAGGCAAACGAGATGGACTGGTCGGCCTGCACGAAACCCAGCACGCGCCCCGTGTCTTGCTGCGGAAAAAAGCCTTTGGGCACAGCGGCGTACAGATAAAAATTGAGCGCGATGATGCCGCCCAGCGCGGCGAGCGTCACCGCCTGATGCCGCAGCGCCCAGGCCAGGCTGCGACGGTAAAAACGCAGGCAGGTGTGCTCAAGGCGTTCGTACCAGCGCAGGCGCTTGGGTTGATTGGCATCACGCGGTGCGGGCATGCGCAAAAGAGCGGCGCACATCATGGGCGTGGTGGTGAGCGACACCAGCATCGACACCAGAATGGCGCACGACAGCACCACCGCAAACTCGCGGAACAAACGCCCCACAATGCCACCCATCATCAGGATGGGAATGAAGACGGCTATCAGCGACAGGCTGATGGACACCACGGTGAAGCCGATCTCCTTGGCCCCGGCGAGGCTGGCTTCGAGGAGCGACTTGCCTTTTTCGAGATGCCGGGAAATATTCTCCAGCACGACGATGGCATCGTCCACCACAAAGCCCGTGGCCACCGTCAGCGCCATCAGCGAGAGGTTGTCGAGCGAATAGTCCAGCAGGTACATGAGCGCAAAAGTCCCGGCCAGCGAAACGGGCACGGCCACAGCCGGGATGAGCGCGGCACGCCAGCGCCGCAAAAACAGCAGCACCACCAGAATGACCAGTCCGATGGCCAGCAGCAGCGAGCGCTCTACCTCGCGCAGCGAAGCCCGCAGGGTGGGTGTGCGATCCATCACCACATTGAGGTCTATCGCCTCGGGGATGGAGGCCCGCAGGTGGGGCAGCAGCTCGCGCACTTTCCTGACGGTTTCAATGATGTTGCCGCCCGGTTGCTTGTAGAGCAGAACCATCACGGCAGGCCGGCCATTGGCTGCGCCGTAGTTGCGCACGTCCTGCACCGAGTCCACCACGTTGGCTACGTCAGAAAGGCGCACGGCGTTGCCGTTGACATGGCGCACGATCAGCGGCGCGTAGTCGGCGGCCTTGCGTGACTGGTCGTTGGCGGTGATTTGCCAGCTTTTCGCGCCGTCGTCGAGCAGGCCTTTGGGGCGGTTGGCGTTGGCGGCAGTCACGGCTTGGCGCACGCTGTCGAGATCAAAGCCCATGTTGGCCAGGCGGTTGGGGTCGAGCTCGATGCGCACGGCAGGCAATGCGCCGCCGCCGATGTTGACCTGCCCGATGCCGTCCACCTGCGACAGGCGCTGCGCGAGCACGGTGGAGGCCGCGTCGTACATCTGCCCGCGCGTGAACGAGTTGGATGTGAGCGACAGGATCATGATCGGTGCATCAGCCGGATTCACTTTGCGGTAGGTCGGGTTGCCGGGCATGCCGCTGGGCAGCAAGGTGCGTGCGGCATTGATGGCGGCTTGCACGTCGCGGGCTGCGCCGTCGATGTTGCGGTTGAGATCGAATTGCAGCGTGATGCGCGTGTTGCCCAGCGAAGACTGCGAGGTGATTTCATTGACCCCGGCAATCGAGCCCAGCGTTCGCTCCAGTGGTGTGGCCACTGTGGAGGCCATGGTTTCCGGGCTGGCGCCGGGCAGGCTGGCCGAGACCATGATGACCGGAAAGTCCACCTGCGGCAGCGGAGCCACCGGCAGCATGAAGAAACTCAAAATGCCCGCCAGCGCCACACCCAGTGTGACCAGCGTGGTCGCCACCGGGCGCAGGATGAAGGGGGCCGAGAAATTCATCGCAATGGCCTTCAGACGGCTCGGCGCGCGCGCCATGTACGCAGGCGCTGGCTCAGGCGGTCAAAGCCGAGATAAATCACCGGCGTGGTGAAGAGCGTGAGCATCTGGCTCACGATGAGGCCGCCCACCATGGTCACGCCCAGTGGCTGGCGCAGTTCGCTGCCCACGCCGCCGCCCAGCATCAGGGGCAGCGCTCCCAGCAGGGCCGCCATTGTCGTCATCAGGATGGGGCGAAAGCGCAGCAGACAGGCCTGGTGAATCGCCTCGCGGGGCGACAGCCCCTGCTCGCGCTGCGCATCGAGCGCAAAGTCGATCATCATGATGGC
>JBJOKU010000082.1:0-6417 GCA_046045925.1 Pseudomonadota bacterium | reverse complement strand
CGCCCCCCCGAACACCCGGCGCCCGCGACAAACGGAGGGCAGCGCTGGCTCATGCCAGATGGACGCGGTATTGATGGCGAAAACGCTCGATCAGCTTGTCGCAGCGTGCCGGGGCCACCCAGCGCGTCCACAACATTTGCAACTGGCGGGCCGCCGCATTGCGCAGTGCGGCCCAGTAGCGGCGCTGGTGCTGGCGATAAGCCTGCTTTTGCTTTGCACTCAATGCATAAGCACGGGGAAATGCATCGAGATGGCTCTGGAGCATGTGGTCGAAGGCTTTCATGGCTTTCTCCTTGTCGGCAGCGAAAACTGTTTTCGCTTGGGAGTGACTGTAAAAATCGCCGGGCTTGTGCGAAACACCACCGAATGCAGCATGCTTTTGCAAAAATTGCAAAAGCAATGCAGAATCTGCCCATGAACCTCGAGTTGCTCCACATCTTTTCGCGCATCGCACAGTTGCGCTCGCTCTCCGCCGTGGCGCGTGAGCGCAACGCCCCCGTGAGCCAGATTTCGCGGGCGCTCTCGCGGCTTGAAGCGCATTACGGCGTGCGGCTGGTGCATCGCACCACGCATGGCCTCTCTCTCACGCCCGAGGGCGAAACCTTCTGCCGTTACTGCCAGCGCATTGGCGGCACGCTCGACGAGCTGGAGGCCGAGTTCTCATCGCACGCCTCGGGCGTGAAGGGCACGGTGCGCATGGCAGTCAGCCCGGTGGTGGCGCTGAGCCTGATCGTGCCCAGCCTGCCCCGGCTGCACTCACGCCACCCGGAGCTGGAAATTGACCTGCTTGTGAGCGATGCCATCGTGGACATGAGCCGCGAGGGCATCGACATGGCCATTCGCACCGGCGAGCCTCAGAGCGACAACCTGGTGGCCCGCCCCATCGGCACGCATGTGCGGCGCATCTATGCCACGCCTGCGTATCTGGCCGCGCATGGCACTCCTGCGCACCCGGACGACTTGGTCTCACACAGCCTCATCACGAGCAGCCTGTCGCCCCAGCTCAATGAGTGGCGCTTTCGCATCGACGGCAAAACCATCACCCACTCGGCGCAAGGGCACTGGCAGGCCAACTCCAGCAGTGTGATGCTGGGCATGTTGCTCAATGGCCTGGGCATTGGCCGCACGATTGAACTGGTTGCGCAACCTTTCGTGAGCCGGGGCGAGTTGGTGCCCGTGTTGGCGGATTTTCTCGACTTCCAGCCGGTGCCGATTTACGCGGTGATGCTCTCGGAGCGCCACCGCCTGCCCAAGGTGCGGGCCTGTTTTGATTTCTGGAGCGAATGGTTCCGGGAGTTTGCGCCGCCCCAGACCGGGATCACGCCACCCGGCAGATCTTGAGCATGTTGGTGCCGCCGGGCGAACCGATGGGCTCGCCACAAGTGATAGCGTAAATATCGCCGCTCTTGACGATGTTGCGCTTCTTGAGGTGGCTTTCAGCCTGCTGCAACGCGGTGTCACGGTCAGCGCTCATGTCCATGAGCAACGGGCGCACATTGCGATAAAGCGCCAGTTTTCTTTGCGTGGTCAGACTCTGGGTCAGCGCGTAAATCGGGATGTGAATGCGGTGACGGCTCATCCACAAGGCGGTGGAGCCGCTCTCCGTCATGGCCACAATGGCCTTGGCCCCGAGGTGATGCGCCGTGAACAGCGCCCCCATGGCGATGGTCTGGTCGATCCGGGTAAAGGTTTTGTCGGTGAAGTCGGCTTCCAGCTCGATGTGCTCGGCCCCTTCGGCGGCGGCGCAGATCTGCGACATCTCGATCACGGTCTCGAGAGGAAACTTGCCCGCAGCGGTTTCGGCGGACAACATCACGGCATCAGTGCCGTCGAGCACGGCATTGGCCACGTCGCTCACCTCGGCACGGGTGGGCACGGGGTTGGTGATCATGCTCTCCATCATCTGGGTCGCAGTGATGACCACACGGTCCATCTCGCGTGCCATCTTGATCATGCGCTTTTGCAGGGCAGGCACGGCCGCATTGCCCACTTCCACGGCTAGGTCGCCACGGGCGACCATGATGCCGTCACTGGCCTTGAGAATGGCTTCCAAGTGCGGAATGGCTTCAGCACGCTCGATCTTGGCGATCATGCCCGGCTTGTGCCGCCACTCAGCCCCGGCAACATTGCAGAGCTGGCGGGCCATTTCCATGTCGGTGGCGTTCTTGGGAAAGCTCACCGCCACGTAGTCGGCTTGCAGGCTCATGGCGGTCTTGATGTCTTCCATGTCCTTGGCCGTCAGGGCCGGAGCCGTGAGGCCACCGCCTTTTTTGTTGATGCCTTTGTTGTTGGACAGCTCGCCGCCAAGCTTGACCGTGGTTTTCACAGCTTCACCGGCCACCTCATCAACCGTGAGCACGATGAGCCCATCGTTGAGCAAGAGTGTGTCGCCAGGGCGCACATCGCGGGGCAGCTCCTTGTAGTCCAGGCCCACGCCATTGATGTCACCAGGCTCGACGCGGGCGGCATCAAGCACGAATTTCGCGCCCGGCTCCAGAAAAACCTTGCCCTCGGCAAATTTACCCACACGGATTTTGGGGCCTTGCAGGTCTGCCATGATGGCCACCTCGCGCCCGGCCCGTTTGGCCGCTTCCCTTACCAATCCGGCACGATCTATATGGTCTTGGGTCTTTCCATGACTGAAATTGAGCCTGACAACGTTGACACCGGCACGAATCATCTGCTCCAGAAGTTCGCTGTCAGTTGATGCGGGGCCCAGAGTGGCTACAATTTTGGTCGCGTGGCGAGGCATGAGGTCTTTCCCGTTGATTCACGTCAATGCTGTACCGGCGACTCCGGCATAGCATCAACGTCTTTGATTTTAGTGCTGCATCATGACTGCGACGACACAACAACCCGCGACTCCCTCGCAAAACCAAGCCCAAGAGTGGCCCCACCGCAAGGTGATCCGCTCGTGGATGGAACCCCTGTCGGAAAAGACCACGGCACTCGCCCTTGTGCTGCTGGTGCTGGACATTGCCATCTGGGCGGCCCTGATTGGTGGCACCGTTTATTTCGAGTCCTGGTGGGCCAAGCTGCTGTGCGGCCTGGCCATGGGCTTCCAGATTGGGCGACTGTTCATCATCGGACACGATGCCTGCCACCAGAGCCTGACCCCTCACCGCGGCCTCAACAAGTGGCTGGGCCGGGTTGCCTTCCTGTTCTCACTCACGCCCTATAGCCTGTGGGACATCGGTCACAACCTCGTGCACCACGGCTACACCAACCTCAAGGGTTTCGACTTCGTATGGGCGCCTGCTACCAGGGAAGAGTTCGAGGCCATGTCGCCCGGTCGCAAGTTCCTGGAGCGCATTTATCGCAGCGGCTGGGGCCCCGGTCTGTACTACGGTCTCGAGATCTGGTGGCTGCGCATGTTCTTCCCCAGCAAGACCTACATGAGCACACGCCGTTCCAGCTTCATCTGGGACAACGTGCTGGTGAGCGTGTTCGCCGTGTTGTGGATTGGCGGGCTGGCGTGGGCCGCCTCGGCCACGGGCCAGAGCGTCTGGGGCGTGCTGTTCTTCGGTTTCGTGGTGCCCTTCCTGTTCTGGTGTCACATGATTGGTTTTGTGGTCTATGTGCACCATACCCACATCAAGGTGAGCTGGCATGACGACAAGACCGTCTGGTCCAAGGCACTGCCCTTCGTGTCCACCACGGTGCACCTCACCTTCCCCTTCAACATCGGCGCCCTGATGCATCACATCATGGAGCACACCGCCCACCATGTGGACATGGGTGTTCCGCTGTATCGCCTCAAGAAAGCCCAGGCCAAGATCGAAGAAATGCTGCCTGGCCGCATCATCATCCAGCCGTTCTCATGGGGCTGGTACTTCAAAACGGCTCGCCTGTGCAAGCTCTATGACTTCAAGCGCAACTGCTGGACGGATTTCTCCAACAATCCAACGCGCCCTGTGGCGCAAGCAGCCGCCTGACACCACGGCGTTTCGTCGCCCAACAAAAAGCCCGGCTTGGCCGGGCTTTTTGTTGGCCCTGCGCTGAGCAGGGCTTGTGCGAAACGAGGATCAGGGGGATCAGTATCCGCCGCGATCGCCACCGCGACCACCGCGGTCATTGCGATCACCTCGGGGGCCGGGGCCGTAGGGGCTGCGGAAGCTGCCATCCTGCGAATCGCGACCGCCGCCGTAACCGCCTTCACGGCCACCACCGTAGCTGCCGCCGTCACGACGACCACCGCCACCGCCGTAACCGCCGCCGCCACCACCACCGTAGCCACCACCGCCGCCGCCGAAGCCGCCTTCACGACGACCACCGCCGAAGCCACCACCGCCACCGCCAAAACTGCGGGGAGGGCGCGGCTCCATGGGACGGGCCTCATTGACCACCACGTTGCGGCCACCGAGCGGCTGGCCGTGCATGCCTTGAATGGCAGCCTGGGCTTCTGCATCAGAGCCCATTTCGACGAAACCGAAACCTTTGGAACGGCCTGTGTCACGCTCCATCATGACTTTGGCGCTGGTGACGGCACCAAACTGCCCAAAGGCCTGCTCGAGATCGCCATCACGCACGGAATAGGGCAGATTGCCCACGTACAACTTGTTACCCATCAAACTCGACCCCGAGGGGACTCCAAAAAAACACTGAACTCAAAGCGATGAAGTCCCGAAGGCCCTGCATAACCACTAACAAGTTGGTCAGACAATCAGACAGATCACCACAAACCGATCACCGGATTCGCCCAAAAAGGCAGTCCGGCAACTGATCATTAGGTCACAGAATGGAGGGCGTGTAAATCATTTTTTTGCCTCCCGCGCCCAAATTGCAAAAAAAGTGGGGGTTTCACGACACACAGCGATCACACTCCCCGCGCACATACTCAATACACTGCGGGCATTCGCACATTGGGAAAAATGGAAATGGATAAATCGTCTTTTGTACCGGTTTTGATGAGTGGCGGCAGCGGCACCCGCCTGTGGCCCGCATCGCGCAAGGACTACCCCAAGCAGTTTCTCTGTCTGGGCAGCACTCACACCCTCTTGCAAGAAACCGTTTTGCGGCTCGGTGGCCAGAATGGCCACCCCATGGTGGTGGTGGGCAATGCCGAACACCGGTTCTTGATCAGCGACCAATTGCAGGAAATCGGCGCAGGCCAGCAAGGCACTCCGATCATCCTTGAGCCCTCAGGCAAAAACACGGCTCCAGCCGTCACGCTGGGAGCCCTGGCGGCCATGGCAAGCGGCGAAGACCCCATCCTTGTGGTGAGCCCCACCGATCACAGCGTCGGCAACCCGGCTGCATTCACCATGGCCGTTCGCCAGGCCATGGCCGCAGCCAGCAACGGTGCCATCGTGACGCTGGGCATCCAGCCCACACGCGCCGAAACCGGCTACGGTTACATCCACGCCAACCGGGCACAGCCCAAAGGAACAGCCTTTCCCGTCAATGCATTTGTCGAGAAGCCCAACGCCGAGAAAGCGACAGCTTATGTCGATTCGGGCGACTACTACTGGAACGGCGGCCTGTTCGTGATGCGCGCCTCTGTCTGGCTGGCTGCGCTCGAAAGCTTCCGCCCCGACATCCACACAGCCGTCCTGGATGCCTGGAGCAAGCGAAGCATCGACGCTGTGGGCAACAATCAATTCGTGCGCCCCGACACCGGCATCTGGAGCGACGTGCCCAGCGAAAGCGTCGATTACGCGGTGATGGAAAAACTGCCGGGCAGCAAGTTCGAGTTGCTCGTCGTTCCACTCGATGCGCAATGGACTGATCTGGGTGCGTGGGATGCCGTCTGGGATCACCATCACAAGGATGCCACCGGCAATGCCACCTTGGGCGACGTGAAGCTCATCGATGCCCACAACAATTTGGTGCAAGCCGAAAACCGCATGGTGGGCGTCATTGGCCTCGACGACATCGTGGTGGTGGAAACCGCCGATGCTGTTCTGGTGGCCGCCAAAAGCAAGACCCAGCAAGTCAAGGACATCGTGGCGCAACTGGGCAACGAAAAACGCACAGAAGGCAGCACCCATCGCAAGGTGCACCGCCCCTGGGGCTGGTACGACAGTGTGGACAGCGGCGACCGTCACCAGGTCAAGCGCATCATGGTCAAGCCCGGCGCCAAACTCTCTTTGCAAATGCACCACCACCGTGCCGAGCACTGGATCGTCGTGCGCGGTACTGCCGAAGTGACCTGCAATGACAAGGTCATCATGCTCACCGAAAACCAGAGCACCTACATCCCGCTGGGTGCCGTGCACCGGCTGTCCAACCCCGGCAAAGTGCCACTCGAAATCATCGAGGTGCAGTCCGGCGGCTACCTCGGCGAAGACGACATCGTGCGCATCGAGGACACCTATGGCCGAAGTGCCTGAGCCCTCCGGCGGGCGCAAATGAGCCCCGCCGTCAGGTCTTGCGCTCCAGATCGACCACCACGGTGGCCGGGTAATGCTGCCACTT
>JBJOKU010000081.1:0-6541 GCA_046045925.1 Pseudomonadota bacterium | reverse complement strand
TCAGGACTGGCAATCCGATGCGGGGCGACGGGTCAGCTTCTTCTCGGCAGCGTACTTGTCGGCAGCAGCCTTGACCATCGGGTTGATGATGGAGGTATCGGCTTCCATCCAGTCAGAGCTGAAGTTCCACTTGGCACCATCCCATGTATGGATGCGGGCCCAGGCAGAACCCATGTGGTCGCGGCAGCTGGTGGACACGGGGCGCATCACGCCTTTCATGCCCAGCGCGTCGAGCTTGGCCTGGGTCAGGTTCAGGTTTTCGAAGCCCCAGCGGACTTGCTCACCCGTCATGACCTTGCCCTTGCCATAGCGCTCCTGGGCAGCTTTCACGCCTTCGACAGCCAGCAGGGCGGCGATCATGCCGCGCATGTAAAGCACTTCACCCACTTGGTCCTTGGGACCTGTGCCCTGGCCTTTGTCGTGCACCATCTTCATGATGTCCTTGACGACCTGGGAGTTCTTCTCGACACCGTGCTGCATGGCCAGTGCGTTGTAGCCTTTGGCACCTGCGCCCACGTCCTTGACATCAGGCTCGGCACCCGACCACCACACGCCATACATCTTCTCGCGGGGGTAGCCTGTGGCCACGGCTTCTTTCAGGGCGGTGGAGTTCATCACCCCCCAGCCCCACAGGAACACGTAGTCGGGCTTGCTGCCACGAATCTGTTGCCAGGTGGCCTTCTGCTCCACGCCGGGGTGGGTCACGGGCAGGAGTTGCAGGTCAAAGCCGTGCATCTTGGCACGCTCTTGCAAAAGGGCGATGGGCTCTTTGCCGTAGGGGCTGTCGTGATAGACCAGCGCGATTTTCTTGCCCTTGAGCTTGTCAGCGCCGCCCAGGCTCTTGGCCACGTGCTGCACCAGAATGTCAGCGGCCACCCAGTAGGTACCGATCAGGGGAAAGTTCCACTTGAACACGCCGCCATCAGCAGACTCGGAACGGCCATAGCCGGAGGTGATGAGGGGAATCTTGTCGTTGGGGGCTTTTTCGGTGAGGGCAAAAGTGATGCCGGTGGACAAGGGCTGGAACACGGTTGCGCCACCGTTTTTGCCTTTCAGGCGTTCGTAGCACTCCACGCCACGGTCGGTGGCGTAACCGGTTTCGCACTCTTCATAAGAGATTTTCACACCGTTGATGCCGCCTTTGGCGTTCACCAGCTTGAGGTAGTCCACGTAGCCATTGGCGAAGGGCACGCCATTGGGGGCGTATGCACCCGTGCGGTACACCAGCACAGGGAAAAACTGCTCTTTGGCCTGTGCCTGCGCCGTGGAAGGTGCCACGGCAGCAGTCAGGCCTGCGGCTGCAATGCAGCAGCCCAGAACAGCGGCTTTGAGGGAATGAAGCTTCATGGTTGTCTCCTGTCTAAAGTGATTGAAGCGAACGGAACTCTGTCGAAAATGCCTGGAGGGATCAATCGGGGTTTGAACCCATGTCAGTGGGGGAAGGGCCAGATGCGCAGTTTCTGCTTGGCCACGCTCCACAGCTTGGCCAGACCGTGCGGCTCGACGATCAGGAACCACACGATCAAGGCACCAAACACCATCTGCTCCACGTGGGCCACGGTGGCGGTTGACACTTCAATGCCAAACACAGAACCGACCAGAGGCAGCGCCTGATTGAGGAAGATGGGCAGCACCACGATGAAAGCCGCACCAAAGAAGCTGCCCATGATGGAGCCCATGCCCCCGATGATGACCATGAACAGCAACTGGAATGAACGGTCAACACTGAAAGCCGCCGGCTCCCACGCGCCCAGGTGGACAAAACCCCAGAGCGCACCAGCCACACCCACCACAAAGGAGCTGACGGCAAAGGCACTGAGCTTGGCATACATGGGACGGATACCGATCACGGAGGCGGCCACGTCCATGTCGCGGATGGCCATCCACTCGCGGCCAATCGCGCTGCGCACGAGGTTCTTGGCCAGCAGTCCGAAGACCACGAGGAAACCCAGGCAGAACAGGTATTTGTCGACTGGGGTTTCGATCTTCCAGTTCAGCAGGCTGAGGTTGGAAACGCTCACGGAACCCGATGACGAATCGTTGGTGAACCACTTGATGCGCAGGAAAGCCCAGTCGCAGAAGAACTGCGCCGCCAGTGTGGCCACGGCCAGATACAGGCCCTTGACGCGCAGGCTGGGAATGCCGAACAAGATGCCCACGATGGTGGCGCACAAGCCGCCACCCAGAATGGCCAGCACCACGGGAATGCCATCAATGCGGACAAACAGGTTGTAGGCCATGTAGGCCCCCACCGCCATGAAGCCGCCGGAGCCCAGCGAAATCTGGCCGCAGTAACCCACCAGCAGATTGACCCCCAGCGCAGCCAGCGACAGGATGAGGAACGGGATCAGGATGGCGCGGAAAGCATACTCATCAAAAAGCAGGGGCACGCCCACGAAGGCGAAGGCGATGATGGCCAGGATGGCCCACTTGTCCTGCGCGATCGGAAAGATCTGGCTGTCGGAGCGGTAGGAAGTCTTGAATTGACCGTTTTCTCTGTAGAACATGTTTTACTTCCTCACACGCGATCAATGATCTTCTCGCCGAACAGGCCCTGCGGACGGAACAGCAGGAACACCAGCGCCAGCACGTAGGCAAACCAGATTTCGATACCGCCGCCCACTGAGGGGCCGAGGTACACCTCGGAGACTTTTTCACCCACGCCGATGATGAGGCCGCCGATGATGGCACCCGGCACGGAGGTGAGACCGCCCAGAATCACCACAGGCAGGGCACGCAGGGCCACTGTTGTGAGCGAGAACTGCACACCCAGCTTGGAGCCCCAGATGATGCCGGCCACCAAGGCCACTACACCGGCCACCAGCCAAACGATCACCCAGATGCGGTTGAGCGGAATGCCGATGGACTGCGCTGCCTGGTGGTCGTCGGCCACGGCACGCAGTGCACGGCCCGTGGGCGTTTTCTGGAAGAAGACGGACAGGCCCGCAACCAGCACGGCGGCAATGAGCGCGGCAGCCATGTCTTCCTTGTTGATCAGGATGCCCCCCTGGAAAACACTCTCGAACAGCGTGACCGGATCCTTGGGCATGCCGACATCAATCTTGTAGATGTCGCTGCCGAAGATGGTCTGGCCCAGGCCTTCCATGAAGTAGGTGATGCCCAGCGTGGCCATCAGCAGGGTGGCACCTTCCTGGTTGACCAGATGGCGCAGCACCAGCTTCTCGATGACCAGGGCAACCAGCCACATCACCACTCCCGCGAGGATGAAAGCGCCCAGGTTGGCCACAATCATGTTGTCAATGCCCGTCCATTTGGGGATCCACTCGGCAAAACGGGCCATGGCCAGGGCGGCAAACAGCACCATCGCGCCCTGCGCAAAGTTGAACACGCCCGAGGCCTTGAAGATGAGCACGAAGCCCAGCGCCACGAGCGAATAGAGCATGCCCGTCATCAGGCCGCCGATCAGGGTTTCAAGAAAAAATCCCATGTTGTTTTCTCCGTTCGGCTTCAGTGCGAGGTGCCGAGATAGGCACTGATCACTTCGGGGTTGTTGCGCACCTCGTCGGGGGTGCCGTCGCCGATCTTCTTGCCGTAGTCGAGCACCACCACGCGGTCTGAAATGTCCATCACCACGCCCATGTCGTGCTCGATGAGCACCACCGTCGTGCCGAACTCGTCGTTCACGTCGAGCACGAAGCGGCACATGTCCTGCTTTTCCTCGAGGTTCATGCCGGCCATGGGCTCGTCGAGCAGCAGCACCTGCGGCTCCATGGCAAGGGCGCGACCCAAGTCAACCCGCTTTTGCAGGCCATAGGGCAACTGGCCCACGGGGGTTTTGCGGTAGGCCTGGATTTCGAGGAAGTCAATGATGTGCTCGACATACTCGCGGTGCGCCATTTCCTCGCGCTCGGCCGGGCCGATGCGCAGGGCCTGCATCAGCAGGTTGCTCTTGATGCGCAGGTTGCGGCCTGTCATCAGGTTGTCGATCACGCTCATGCCCTTGAACAACGCCAGGTTCTGGAAGGTACGGGCGATGCCCATCTCGGCCACTTGGCGACGGTTCATGTGACCGAAGGTCTGGCCACGGAAAGTGATGGAGCCTTCGGTGGGCACGTACACGCCATTGATGCAGTTGAGCATGGAGCTCTTGCCTGCACCGTTGGGGCCGATGATGGCGCGGACCTCGTGCTCACGCACGTCGAAGGAGATATCGGTCAGCGCCTTGACGCCGCCGAAACGCAGAGAGATGTTCTTGACGTCGAGAATGACGTCGCCGATTTGCTTGCTCATGTCAGGCAGCCGCTTTCACAGGAGTCAGGGTTTTGGCATCCAGAATCTTCAAGGTGGCGCTCACGCTGCCGGTGCGGCCATCCTCGAACTTCACCTGGGTTTCGATGTACTGCTCGCTCTTGCCACCGTAGAGGGCATCAATGAGCACGCCGTATTTGTCGGCAATGAAACCGCGGCGGACCTTGTTGGTGCGGGTGAGTTCGCCGTCATCGGCATCCAGCTCTTTGTGGAGCACGAGGAAGCGGCTGACTTGTGAACCCGCGAGCAGTGTGTCTTGGCTCAGGTCGGCGTTGACTTTTTCCACGCAGTCCTTGATCAGTTCGTACACCTCGGGCTTGCTGGCCAAATCGGTGTAGCCGGCATAGGCCAGGTTGCGGCGCTCGGCCCAGTTGCCCACGGCATCCATGTCGATGTTGACCATCACGCAGACCTTGTCACGGCCATCGCCATAGGCCACAACCTCCTTGATCTGGGGGAAGAACTTGAGCTTGTTCTCGACGTACTTGGGCGCGAACATCGCGCCATCGTTGGGGCCTCCCTTGATGCGCCCCACGTCCTTGACGCGGTCGATGATCTTGAGGTGGCCGTGCGCATCGATGAAACCGGCATCACTGGTGTGGTACCAGCCTTCGGTGGTGAGCACTTCGGCAGTCGCTGCCGGGTTCTTGTAATACTCCTTGAGCAGGCCAGGCGACTTGACCAGAATCTCGCCATTGTCGGCCAGCTTGATTTCAACACCTGCGCAAGGCACGCCCACCGTGTCGGCACGCACCTCGTTGTCGGGTTGCAGGCACACGAACACGGCGGTTTCGGTAGAGCCGTACAACTGCTTGAGGTTCACGCCAATGGCACGGTAGAAGGTGAACAGATCGGGGCCAATGGCCTCACCGGCGGTGTAGGCCACGCGCACGCGGCTCATGCCGAGGTTGTTGCGCAAGGGGCCATAGACCATCCAGTCACCCAGCAGGTATTGCAGGCGGTCGCCCAGGCCCACCGACTTGCCATCCATCAGGTCGGGGCCGACCCGCTTGGCCACATCCATGAAGTGGTGGAACATCTTTCGCTTGAAGCCGCCCGCATCTTCCATGCGGATCATCACACTGGTGAGCAGGCCCTCGAACACGCGCGGAGGGGCGAAGTAGTAGGTGGGACCGATCTCTTTCAGATCGATGGTGACGGTGCTGGCGTTTTCGGGACAGTTGACGACATAGCCGCAAACGAGCCACTGCGCATAGCTGAAGATATTCTGTCCGATCCATGCCGGGGGCAGGTAGGCCAGCACGTCTTCATTGGGGCTGAGCTTGTCGAAATCGGCTCCGGCTTTCGCGCGGTCCAGCAAGCTGTTGTGGGTGTGCACCACGCCCTTGGGGTTGCCCGTGGTGCCCGAGGTGAAGAACATCGCGGCCACATCAGAAGATTTGATTTTTGCGATTTCGTCTTTGACGAAATCGGGATGCTGTGCATGAAACTGGGCACCGGCGGCCACCAATTCGTCGAGCGCCGCAAGACCCGGCTCGTCGTACTTGCGCAGGCCACGCGGGTCGTCGTACCAGATGTGTCCGATTTGGGGGCACTGCTCGCGCACCTCCAGCATCTTGTCTACCTGCTCCTGGTCTTCCACGATCATGTAGGCCACTTCGGCGTTGTTGATCGGGAACACGCAATCGGCAGCAGGGGCATCCTGGTACAAGGCCACAGGCACGGCCCCCAGCGCCTGGGCAGCCAGCATGCAGGCATACAGACGCGGGCGGTTGGAGCCGACAATCACCATGTGGTCGCCGCGCTTCAAGCCGCGTTGGTGCAGGCCGCAGGCAATGTGCTTGACCAGCTCGGCCATCTGGGCCCACGTGGTGATTTGCCAGATGCCGTATTCCTTTTCACGCATGGCCGGAGCCTGCGGGCGTTCAGCCGCGTGACGCAGCAACAGACTGGGGAAAGTGGTTTCCATGATTCGCAGTGAGGTCAAGATTCCTGCATGGTATGCAAGCATTTGACGTACATCTATCAATTCGACGACAATCCTAGGGAAACTCCTCCCCGACAAAACCCTAGTTTGTCAACTACAGGACGATTGCATGGCAAATCACGACGATGCCCCGCTTTATTTGCGTGCCCGCTCGCCCAGCGTGGCCGATCTCGAAAGCATTCCCTGGCTGAAAGTGCTCAACTCAAGTGACCGCGTGCATGCAGTGTCTGCCTTGAAGGTCGGTGATGCCAACGCGGGCGACTACCTCGTGCGCACAGGCAAACCTGTGACATACTGGTTTGGCGTGATCGACGGCCTGCTCAA
>JBJOKU010000080.1:0-6546 GCA_046045925.1 Pseudomonadota bacterium | reverse complement strand
CGGGTCGGTGCTGCGCACGTCCATGATGTCGGCGGCTTTGATGCCTTTGTTCACCATGGCGCGGATTTCGGCGCTGCTGGCGTGGCCGAGCTTGATCCACGAGAGCGTGGCGCTGCCGGGGCCGATGCCCGAGGTTTGGTTCCACTTGGCGACATAGAGCGTGCCAGCCGAGAGGTCTCGCGCAATGTCGGCGACGAACATGAATGCGCCGCCGTTGGTCCAGTCGTCGCCCATGATGACGGTGCGCTCGTCGGGCATGACTTGCACGAGTTCGTGCGAGATGCGGCCCAGGCAGTAGTGTTTTTTGATGCTGCCTGTGCCGTCGGGGTTGACGCTGACTTCGGGCAGATGGCCGTAGTGGTAGGGGCTGGCCTTGGCGGGGTTGCCAAAGTAGGCAGCGCTGAAAGCTTGCAGGCTGCGGTTGTTGGGGTTGGCCGCGTCGGGCTCGTACTCTTCGCTCGACAGATGGGTGTTCCAGGGCGAAAGGCTCGCGCCGCAGGTGATCCACAGCCCTTGCACGCCCGAGCAGTCCACGTTGTGGTACTTCACCAGTTTGAGTTGGCCGCTCTTGGGGTCTTGATCGAGCGTGAGCACGGCCATGGGCGATGGCAAGTTTCCGTAGGCGGATTGGCCTGCCATGTTGCGGCTGGTGTATTCGAACTGCACCACGGCGAATACGGGGTTGCCCTTCACGCCCGGCACCTTGGCTTGCTTGAGCTTGAGCAGCGACATGCCATCGGGGCAGTCCGAGAAAAACTGCCGCTCCTGCCCCGGCACCGAGCGATCCACGATGGGCTGTCCGCTGTGGTCCACATAGCCCCCGGCGAGGATCTTGCCGCCACGGCCATCGGGCACCATTTCGCCCGTCATGAAAAACGGGGTGTAGTCCAGTCTCCAGCGTTGCGTGAGCGTTTGTCCTGCGGAGAGGCTTTGCACTTCGAGCGTGGAGCGCGTGAACATGCGGGCCATGTCTTGCGGGTTCACCAGCCCGGGCGCAGGCGTTGCGGTAAAGCGAACCCGCTGGACGGTTCCGCGCAAAACCGGCTGGGCCGCTGCGGCTGCGTTCGCCCAAGAGAGGGGCAAGAGTGGCAACAGGGGCAGGGCAGAGGCTGCTCGCAGCAAGCGGCGACGCTGGGGCTGGCTGGGGGAGAGTGGTGTGGCGCGAGGCATGTTCATGCCCGGATTTTGAGCCAGGAGTGTGTCAATTGGATTTATTGATCCACGTCAAATCGGGAAAAACGAACATGCAACAAAATTCATGAATCGGAAATCAATCTATGCAACATAGTGCATTTTCGGTGAATCCAACCAACCGACCCAGGAGCCAAACCCATGAGCGATACAGAACTGAGCGAAGCCATACGCAGCGACAAATTCGTCGAAGTGAACTACGACGACCGCATTCCCAACAACGTGAGTTTGTCTTCAGACAAACAACTCCAGCGCGCGCTCGAAGAGTGGCAGCCCAACTACATCGACTGGTGGAAGGAAATGGGCCCCGATGGCTTTCAAAACGCCGATGTGTACCTGCGCACCGCCGTGGGCGTGGACCCTTCCGGCTGGGCCAAGTTTGGCCATGTGAAGATGCCCGACTATCGCTGGGGCATTTTGCTCGCACCTAAAGAAGAAGGCCGCACCATTCCTTGCGGTCGCCACAAGGGCGAACCTGCTTGGCAAGAAGTGCCCGGCCAATACCGCTCGCTGCTGCGCCGCTTGATCGTGGTGCAGGGCGACACCGAGCCTGCTTCGGTGGAGCAACAGCGCTTTTTGGGCGCCACCGCTCCCAGCCTGTACGACATGCGCAACCTGTTCCAGGTGAATGTGGAAGAAGGCCGTCACCTGTGGGCGATGGTGTATCTGCTGGTGAAATACTTTGGTCGCGATGGCCGTGAAGAAGCGCAAGCTCTGCTGGAGCGCCGCAGCGGCCAGCAAGACAACCCGCGCATTTTGGGCGCGTTCAACGAGCGCACGCCCGACTGGCTCTCGTTCTTCATGTTCACCTACTTCACCGACCGCGACGGCAAGATGCAGCTCGCAGCTCTCGCGCAGTCCGGCTTCGATCCGCTCAGCCGCTCTTGCCGCTTCATGCTCACCGAAGAAGCACACCACCTCTTCGTGGGCGAAACCGGCGTGGGCCGCACCATCGAAGCCACTTGTAACGCGATGGTCAAGGCCGGCATCACCGACCCGTATGACAAGGCCGCCATCCGCGCGCTGGGCGTGGTCGATCTGCCCACCTTGCAGAAGAAAGCCAACTTCCACATGTCCGTCACGCGCGATTTGTTCGGCTCGGAAATTTCTTCCAACGGCGCAGAAGCCTTCAGCGCTGGCCTGAAAGGCCGCTTCAACGAAACCGGCCTCACCGATGACCACCAGCTCGAAAACGCCACCTACGCCGTGCTGCGCGTGGTGGACGGCAAACTGGTTACCGAAGAAGTGCCAGCCCTGCGTGCCATCAACAGCCGCCTGCTGGACGACTACATCGCCGATTGCCAAGGCGGCATCGACCGCTGGAACAAGGCGATTGAAAAGAGCGGCGTGAAATTCCAGTTCACCCAGCCGCACAAAGCCTTCAACCGCAAAATCGGCGAGTTCGCAGGCCACCACATCAGCCCCACGGGCGAGGTGATGAGCGCCGACGCATGGAACGCCAAAAAGGGCGAATGGCTGGTCAACGACGAAGACTACGTTTTCATCAACTCGCTGATGAACGCCTGCTACGAGCCGGGCAAATACGCCACCTGGATTGCGCCTCCCCGCGTCGGCATCAACAACCAGCCTGCTGACTTTGAGTACGTGAAGATCGAGCACTCCTGATTTGTTGACTACCTGATCGAAAAAAGCGGCAGCCCCCACAAGGAGCTGCCGCTTTTTTGTTGGTCTTTTTGTGGGCACTCGTGCGGCACAATCAGCGCATGCTGATTCACCCGCAAATTGATCCTGTTGCCCTGCAAATTGGCCCGCTCGCCGTTCATTGGTATGGCCTGACCTATCTGGCCGCGTTTGCACTCTTTATGCTGCTTGGGCGCATGCGCCTTGCGCAGCCGCACTACGCGGCCTTGAGCGGCAATGCGGCGTGGACGAAGCAAGACATCGAAGACATTTTGTTTTATGGCGTTTTGGGCGTGGTGCTGGGCGGGCGCATTGGTTACTGCCTGTTTTACAAACCCGGCTACTACGCGGCGCACCCGCTGGAGGTGTTTGCGGTGTGGCAGGGCGGCATGAGTTTTCATGGCGGCATGTTGGGTGTGATCGCCTCCATGTTCTGGTTTGGCCGCAGCCGCCAGCGCAGTTTTTTGCAAGTGGCAGATTTTGTTGCGCCTTGCGTGCCCACGGGTTTGATGATGGGCCGTGTGGGCAACTTCATCAACGGCGAACTCTGGGGCCGCGTGGCCGACCCCAGCTTGCCTTGGGGCATGGTGTTTCGCGAAGCAGGCAGCGCTCCGCGCCACCCCTCGCAGATTTATCAAATGCTCATGGAAGGCTTGCTGCTCTTTGTGCTGCTCTGGCTGTATGCCCGCAAACCGCGCAAAACCGGCCAAGTGGCCGCTGCATTTCTGTTCGGCTACGGCGTGTTCCGCTTCATCGCCGAGTTTTTCCGTGAGCCCGACGCACATCTTGGCCTGCTGAGCCTTGGCATGAGCATGGGGCAGTGGCTGTGCGTGCCCATGATTGTGGGCGGCGCGGGAATGTGGTGGTGGGCTGCAAAGCAGCAGGATTGACGATCTGCACACAAGTTTCAGGGGCATTTGCTGTCGACTTGAAAACATCGTATTCGCCCTTACCATTGTGGCCAGCGGCTGATCTTTAACGGCCGTTTACGGAGTTTTCATGAAACGCATCTTTTTGTTCATTGCCACCAACCTGGCCATCATGTTGGTGCTCAGTGTGGTGACCAGCCTGCTGGGCCTGAACAAATTCCTCACGGCCAACGGGCTCAACCTTGGCCTGTTGCTCGGATACGCTTTGGTGGTGGGTTTTACCGGCTCCTTCATCTCGCTGCTCATCAGCAAACCCATGGCTAAATGGAGTACCGGTGCTCGTGTGATTGATGCACCGCAAAACGGCGACGAGGCCTGGCTGGTTTCTACCGTTCACGCACTCGCTGACAAGGCCGGCATTGGCCGCCCAGAGGTGGCTATTTACGAAGGCGAGCCCAATGCGTTTGCAACAGGCGCATTCAAGAACTCAGCCTTGGTGGCGGTCTCTACTGGTTTGCTGCAAAGCATGACGCACGAAGAGGTGGAAGCTGTGCTCGGGCACGAAGTGGCGCACATCGCCAACGGTGACATGGTCACCATGACCCTGATTCAAGGCGTGATGAACACCTTTGTGGTTTTCCTCTCCCGCGTGATTGGCACGGTGGTGGACAACGCATTGCGCAAGGGCGACGACCGTTCTGGCCCCGGCATTGGCTACTACGTCACCACCATCGTGCTGGATATCGTGCTTGGTTTTGTGGCTGCCATGATCGTGGCCTGGTTCAGCCGTCAGCGTGAATTCCGCGCCGATGCAGGCTCTGCGCATTTGTTGGGTCGAAAGCAGCCCATGATCAATGCGCTGGCTCGTCTGGGTGGGATGCATCCGGGTGAATTGCCCAAGAGCGTCGCCGCCATGGGCATTGCGGGTGGTCTGGGCAAGCTGTTCTCAACGCACCCACCGATGGAGGAGCGCATCGCCGCTTTGCAGCAGTTGAATAGCAACTGATTCAACTTTCAACCAACAAAAAGCCCGTGCATGCACGGGCTTTTTTGTGGGCGATGGGCTGGGCGTTTCAGTCTTCAATCGGTGGCATGCCGTGCTTGGCGCGGGCGCGATTGCAGGCATCCGAGCCTTCTTCAAACTCGCGGCAGGGTGAGGGGCGCCACTCGTAGATGCCGCAGCCGATCTTCTCGCCCAATTTGCCGGTTAGCGCTGCACAGCGGATGGGCACATGGTCGGTGCCACGCATGCGCATGGTGGAGCCGTTCACTTCAACGGCAAGGCCCTCGGGCACGTTGCCGCCCATGCCTTCCATTTCATAGACCGCGAAATCGACACGGAAATTGGCACAACACGCGCCGCAGCTTTGGCACTGGCTCATGCGATCACCTTGGAGAGAGCAACTGAGTGACTGCGGTTGGGCGCTTCAGACGCGGCCCACCAGCAGGTACTCCATGAGCGCTTTTTGCACATGCATGCGGTTCTCGGCTTCGTCCCACACCACGGATTGCGGGCCGTCGATCACTTCGGCGGTGACTTCTTCGCCACGGTGCGCGGGCAGGCAGTGCATGAAGAGGGCATCTGGCTTGGCCTTGCCCATCATGTCGTCGTCCACGCACCAGTCGATGAAAGCTTTGCGGCGTTCTTCGTTCTCGGCCTCATAGCCCATGCTCGTCCATACATCAGTGGTGACCAAGTCGGCCCCGGCGCAGGCTTCGTGCGGGTGGTTGAAGACCTTGTAGCAGGCGCTGTTGGAGATGCCCGCCACCTTGGGATCGACTTCGTAACCGCTGGGGGTAGAAACATGCACGGTAAAGCCCAGCAGCTCGGCCGCTTGCAGCCAGGTGTTGGCCATGTTGTTGCCGTCGCCCACCCAGGCCACCACCTTGCCGGCAATGGAGCCGCGATGCTCGATGAAGGTGAAGATGTCCGCCATGATCTGGCAGGGGTGGAACTCGTTGGTCAGGCCGTTGATGACGGGCACGCGCGAGTTGGCGGCGAAGCGCTCGATCTTGGTTTGCTCGTAGGTGCGAATCATCACCAGATCGACCATGCGGCTGATGACCTTGGCGCTGTCTTCGATGGGTTCGCTGCGGCCCAACTGGCTGTCGCCCGTGGTGAGGTGCACCACCGAGCCACCGAGCTGGTACATGCCCGCTTCAAAGCTTACGCGGGTGCGCGTGGAGGCCTTTTCGAAAATCATGGCCAGCGTGCGGTCGGTCAGCGGGTGATATTTTTCGTAGGCCTTGAACTTGCGCTTGATCTCGGCAGAACGCGCAAACAGATGCGCGTACTCCTCGGCAGTGAAGTCCTTGAATTGCAGGTAGTGGCGAATGGCAGTCATGGTGCTCTCAAGCGGCCACGCGGGCCGCGCTCGGGTCAATCAGGCATTTTCGCTTAGAAATGTTTCGACCAGCGGACAGAGAATCTCAATGATGCGGTCGGCTTCGGCCACGCTCAGAATGAGTGGAGGCACCAGCCGCACCACGGTATCGGCAGTCACGCTGATGAGCAGACCCGCGTCGGCGCAACGCTGGGTGAGCACGCCGCAGGGTTTGGCGAGTTCCACGCCGATCATCAAGCCTTGGCCGCGCACTTCCTTCACGCCCGCCAGCTTGCCCAAGCGTGCAACGAGCTGGGTCTTCAGGTGTGCGCCAACCTTGGCGGCGTTGTCCATCAGGCCGTCTTTTTCGATGATGCGCAGCGTTTCCACGCCCGCCCGCATGGAAAGCGGGTTACCGCCAAAGGTGGTGCCGTGGTTGCCGGGCTGGAAGATGTTCGCAGCCTTGGGGCCAGCGACCACCGCGCCAATCGTCACTCCGGAGCCCAGGCCCTTGGCCAGTG
>JBJOKU010000079.1:0-6644 GCA_046045925.1 Pseudomonadota bacterium | reverse complement strand
CTGCCGATGACCACGGCATCTTTGGAGGCGCTGGCCGAAACGGTATCCACCCGGCCGTCAAGCGTCAGATCGCCCTGCCCTGACTTCAGGTTTGACAAACCGTAGATGTGAATGGCATCTCCGCCCACATTGGCGGTGGCGGTGCGACCATACAGGTTCAAGTCACCGTCACTGGCCGATGCGGCTGCGCACGAACCATCGGCGCAGGTGATGAGATCGCTCTGGTAGATGCGGATACCGTCGGTGTTCTGCTGCGCAGCAACGCCAGTGGCGCGTGCACTGCTGGAGCCCAGATTCAGAGCGCCGCCGTAGGTTTTGATGCTCGTGTATTGCAACTCAACCGAGCCGGAGTTGGCCCCGGAGAACTGATTGGGATTGAGGTTGACCGCCAGCGGAGCCAAGGCAGTACCCGCAATGGAGCGTGTCTGGCTGGGCGAGCCCGTAATCTGGATGGAGGCATCCGAGTTGATGTTGAGCGTGGCGGCTGCACCAGTGCCATTGACGATGTCAAAAGTGCTTTGCGCGTAGTCTGCACTGGCCACCGTGCCCGAGCCTGGGAAACCCTTGACATTGATATTGGTGGTGCCAGCCGATCCGAGCACAAGCTGAGGGGTATAGGGAGAAGGTGCACTGAAGGTCAGAACGGTTCCGCTCTGCTTCTTGAAGTTCATTTCACTGGTGTTGAGCAGCACCTGCGTGGGGCCTGAAACCTGCAAACTGTCTAACGGATTGGCATCGGTACCCACTTTGCCGTTGAAAGTGACTGCGCCTGAGTAATTGGCATTGGTACCCCCAATTTGCACTGCGCCCGTGGTGTTGAGCACCAGGCCAATGGGGTAATTGGCATCAGCAGAAATGACATCGCTGTTGAAGGTGATGGCCCCGCCATTGCGCAGGTAGGTCACGCCATTTTGAGCTGACTGCGTGTCCAGAATCACGGTGGGGGTGCTGGATGTCAGCGTCACCAGCTTGTGGAAGGTGATGCTGCCGGAATCAGGCGTGCTGGCCAGCGGGTTGCTCGGCGCGAGCACTTTGGTTGAAACCGGTTTTTCAGCGTTCAACTCAGTCGCTTTGTAGAACACCGCATCGCCACCGTTGGTGCTGACCTGCGCGTTCATGTAAGTGGTGCCTGAGTTCAACCCGGCGCTGCCAAAGTCAACGTTCAGCTTGCCACTGACGGAGGAAATGTCCTTGTTGACGGTGATGTCGCCACCAGCCAGCAGCTTCAACGAGGCATCTGTGCCGCTGCTCTTGGAGACAGCGTCGTCAATGGTGATGTTATCGGTGGCGTTCAGACTCACCGTGCCGCCCGCGTTGAGGGCTGAGGCCACAGATGAAGAAGTGATGGTCTGGCTACCTGAAGCGGTGAAGCCCGGTGGTGTCATGTCGGTGCCCGTAGCCGCGACAATGATGTTGTCAGGATCCAGGAGCCATTCGCCGCCTTTGTCCGGTGAGCCGCCCGCCACGTTGACGAGACCACTCACACCGAGGCTGTTCTTGCCCGAGGTTTCTACTTTGCCGCCGTTGCCGGAACCTGCGCCCTTGGCGTTGATGTTGCCATCAAAAGTGGTGCGATTGTCTGCCCAGGCAACCACAGTACCGCCGTCGCCGGAGGCAGTGGCGTTGGCTGCAATGCTGGCACCGGCCTTGATCAGTGTGGTGTTGGCGTTGGACACGCTTGCGTCCTTGCCTTGCCAGCCACCGCCCAGCAACACCGTGCCGCCACCAGCTGCACCGGAGGCATCAATTCGGGCATTGCCATCGACAGTGAGCTTGTTGGCAGTGGCGACAATTCGGCCACCCGTCTGGCCGGTTTGAGCGCCAGTCGCCTGGATCTGTCCAGAAAGATTGGCTTCACCGCCGTTGGCCTCGATCCAGATTTCACCGTTCTTCATGCCCACGGCATTGGCACGGATTGAGCCGGTTTGGTTGATTGCGCTTGAGACCAGAGGAGCGGCGCTGCTGGCAGTCAGCCAGACCTTGCCGCCATCGGCTGCGATCAGGCCGCTGTTGTCAATGCGTGTGGCTGGACCGGTTGAATCAACTTTGACACCCAGCAAGCCAGTGCTGCCGATCTGGAGCTGTGCGTCATTGCCAGCCACCAGCGCAACCTGGCCGGACGGGGCCGACACAGAACCGGTGTTGACCACGGAGGCTCCCACCAGCGCAACAAAACCACCCTCCTTGGCGGAAATTTCGCCTTGGTTGACGACAGCCCCTGCATTGCCCGCACTGCTGAATTTGAAACGTCCCATCAGGAAGTCGGCATCAGACATGCCCAGGCTGGACGCGACGAGTCCGCCCACATCCAGACGTGCGCTCGGTCCGAACAGCACGCCCGATGGGTTCACCAGAATGACTTGGCCGTTGGCGTTGATCTGGCCAAAAATCTGGCTGGGATTGGCAGAAAGCACACGGTTCAGCGCAACGGCACTGGACGACGGCTGCAAGAAATTGACGACGGCACTTTGTCCGACATTGAAGGACTGCCAGTTGGCAATCATCTGATTGCTGTTTTGCCGCACCGACATGACATTGCCGGCCTGGGAAATGCTGCCCTGCCCTGCCACGATCTGGCCGTTTGTGGGCAGCGCATTGACGGGAGGTGCCGCTTCGGCGGGGTTGAATGCTGCCGCCACCAGAACGGGCAACAGGCGCAAGGCATGGGGTACAACTTGCGCGGGAAAAGAGTTTGTTGTGGTTTTCATGATGGGTCGTCCTTTGCGCAAAGCCGGGTCAGAAGTTCACAGTGCCGAGAATCCAGACGCGGGCATTCTTGTTGGTGCCATCGTTATCCGTACCGGTAGAGGTCGGGTTCGGGTTGGAGCCGAATTTCTTGGCCACCATCAGCTTGACAGCCGACTTCTTGCCTTGAGTGAAGCTCAAACCCAGACCGCCGCCGCTCAGGGTGTATTTGGTGGTTGTCCAGGTTCCTACACCTGTTGCCTGGTGGCTGGTGATTCCGCCCGTATCGACGAAAGAGAACAGTTGCCCATCCCCGAGTTGTGACTCGCCCAGTGAGTAGCGCAATTCGACAGTGGCCAGGTAGCCAGAGTCGCCAAACGCTTCGCCCACAGGGTACGCCCTGACACCGCCGGGGCCACCCAACTGGAATTTTTCCGAGTTGTCGAGATAGTTGCGGTTGGATTGACCGCTGGCGGAAGTCAGCAAAGACCACTTGCCATTGCCCAAGCTCAAGGGCGCGGTACGGCTCAGGGCCCAGTTAAGTTTCGTGAAGTTGCCTTCAGAATTTGCCGAGGCAGCCACCAGATCGCCGCCCACGTGGGCAGTGCCCGATCCCAGGTTGACGGTCCACTGGGTATGGCCTTTGTAGGCATCTATCCAGTCGCCGCTCAAACCCACCGTGCCCAGTTGGACATCACGGATGTCTTTCAGGGTAACGAGGTTGTTGCTCATGCGCTTGTCATCAAAGCTGGCTGTGGCCCAGATGTTTGAGGTGGCGCTCCTTTTCAGTGGATAGCTGCCAAACACGGAAGCCACCTCGGCCTTGCCGTCCACGTTCAAGGGGACGATCAGCTGCGTCAAGGAGGAGCGCATGCTCGAATAGGACAAGCCCAGCTTGGCGCCTTTGGGACCAACCGGGAATTGCCATGACACTTTGGCAGAGTGAAGGTTTGATGACTCGGTGAGCTGGGCCGTGATCAAGTCGCCATAGCCCGTGGGGCTGTTGAAGTTGGCCACCAGGTTGGCGCGTGTTTCGCCGGTATAGCGGCTGCCGTAGTTGTCGAGCCAGAATGATCCGTTGTATTTGTTCTGGTCTTCCACGGTGGCAAGCACCTGGGTTGTTCCAGGCGCAGAGCCAGGAGCCAGATTTGCACTGACTTTCACACCGGGCAACTCATTGGCGACCAGCAGACTCTGCTCAAGATCAGCCACCTTCAGGGGCTGGCCTGGTGTGACACCCGTTGCGATGGTCTTGGCCACGACCTCGGGCTTGATGAGGTTGCCCGGGGTGGCCACAGTGACACCGTTGTAACCCGAGTTGCCATCGACCACACCTTCCTGGGCGCGGATTTCGAGTTCTCCGCCATCCAGCTTTTGTGGCGGCAGGAAGGCTTGCGCCAGTGGATAGCCCTTGCTGCGCAACAGGCTTGCGACGGCCTGGGCGGGTTCTTGCAGTTCTTGTGCCGTCAGTTCGCGGTTTGTCCACTTGGCGACCGCCGCATCCAGTTCAGCATTTGTGGCGACAGTCACGCCAGAATACTTGAAGCGCTTGACCAGCAGCACCGGTTTGACGGGTTTGACCTCGGCGTAATCGGTCGCCTGCGGGGTGAGCCCCTCCAGCGCAATCGCGAACTTGCCCTCTTTCATGCTGGCACGTGAAATTCGCACTTTCACGCCAGGGTGTCCGTTTTCGCGCAAGTACTGAGCGGCGGCGTGTACGGCCTTTTCGAATTCGGGGAAAGTCAGGTCACGGTCGGCCCAGGGGGCCAGGGCGCTTTTCATGCCCTCTTCTGAAATCTTGATGTTGCCCTCGACCTTGAAGCCAGAAACCGCAATGCGCAGCCCGGCCAGGGAGGTCTTGATTTCAGGCATGTCGTTCTTGATATCGGCCTTTGCTTTGGGCTTGGCCTTGGCTTGTGCGGCCTCATTCGAACGTTTCTGGGCAGCGCTCTGAACGCCGGCCTCTTCTTGTCCCTGCAAGTTCGCCGATTGGGCTCCACCAGCCACCCAGACCAGTCCGGTCAGCAAGACCGAAAATGGAATGCGGCTTCCAAATTTGTTCGTTTTTCTCATGACGGTTTCCAACGATTTTGAGGGTCAGGCAGGGAAATTCACGATGCAGTGCTGACCGGATGGGACATCATAGCGCGGGTTGGGCAAAATGAGGCGCACACGGAAGGTGCCGCTGGCGGCATCGATCACTTTGTCCACAATGCTCACACGAGCCTTGTAAACCCCACCCAACTGGGAAGTGACCTCGTACGTTTGCCCGGCCTTGATTTTTGAAAACATCGGGGTCGGCAACACCGTTTCAACATGCAGGGGATCAACCTGGGCAATGCGGAAAATCTTTTCCTGCTTGATGAGATCGCCCTTGCGCTTGTAAACATCCACCACGATGCCGCGGATCGGGCTGTTGATGGAGCGCAGCTTGAGGCGTTCGCGTTTTTCACGCAGTTCCATTTCAGCCATCTTGGCTTCAGTGGACATTTCGTCAAGCTCGTGCTCGGAGATGAGCTTTTTGCGTTGGAGATCTTCGTTGCGGGCTTTTTTCCTGGCTCCAAAGCCGGCTTTGGCATCCTGGAAATCGACGGCGGCCGCCTCAACTCCCGAGTTCAGGCGGGCAAGGAGCTGTCCGGCGGTGACGAGATCGCCGCGCTCGGCCCCTATGTATTCAAGGATGCCATCTTCAGGCGTGCCCACATTCACCTCTTGTGAGGGCTCCATCACGCAGGAAATCTCACTGCGCCCGGCTTTGGGCTTTGCCCCCACTTGGGCCACGGCCAAGCCCCCCGCCAGCAGCATCAAGACCAGGATACCGATTTGTCTCACCCAACGACTCATAAATTCAACGCCTTTTATTCCATCTGTCCGCTGAAAGACAGCGCCCTGCGGTTCTGGAAATCGAACCTGAGCAGTGATGCGCGTGCCTGTCGCTGACGCTTTTCTTCATGGAGCTGGGCCATGCGATACCAGCACAGACCGATTATCTGCGCCACATTCGAAGTTTCATGCTTCTGCATCGCGTATTTCAGGCGTTTCGTCACGGCAGGATGGTAGTTCTTGAGAAGGTCATCCTCCATGCTCAGGATTTCCTGCCAGCTACCCGGATCTCCCTGGCGGGCGCATCGTCCGACCAGTTGCCTGTCAACCCTGGCGTTGTCGTGGCGCTCGGTCAGGATCACATGCAAACCGCCTGCCTGCTTGACCGCCTCTGACAACTTGATGTCGGTTCCCCGGCCCGCCATGTTGGTGGCAATCGTGACCGCCCCGGCCTCCCCGGCCCTCGCCACCAGTGAGGCTTCAGCGCTGTCTTGCTTGGCATTCAAGACCTGATGATCAATGTTGCGTTCAGCCAACAGGCTTGAGAGGTGTTCGGATGCCAGGATCGATTTGGTGCCGACCAACACCGCTTGGCCAGCCCGGGTGCGCTCGTCGATGGCCTCGATCACGGCAGCCCAGCGGGCCTGTGAGTCGGCTTTGAGAATGCTTTTGTGCTTGATACGCAGTGAGGGTTTGCGAGGGTGCACGCGCACCACCGACAAGCCATAGGCCTCGCCCAGCTCACCCGCCACTTCACGGCAGGTTCCCGTCATGCCCGACAGCCTGAGGTAGCGGCGGAAAAAAAGCTGGTAGCTGATGCGGGCCAGCGTTTCTTTTTCGGGGCTGATGCCCACGTTTTCCTTGACCTCAATGAGTTGCTGCAAGCCCTTCTCCCAGGCTCGATCCGGCATCACGCGGCCCGTGTTTTCGTCAACGATCATGACCTTGCCATCGCGGATGATGTAGTGCACATCAAGATGGAAACCCAATAGCCCGGTGAGCGCCTGCTCGATGGTTTCTTCGCGCCGGCGTGTGCCCCGCCACAACACCGACATGTCGGGGCCGCTCGTCATCTCCTTGAGCCGGTCACGGCCAGCCTGTGTGAGCTCTGCTCGCCGGTAGTCGGGGTGGTAAAC
>JBJOKU010000078.1:0-6653 GCA_046045925.1 Pseudomonadota bacterium | reverse complement strand
CATTCCCGTGCCCAGGCACCGGCAGTGGCTGGCCACCATCGGCTCGGTGGGGCAGCCGCGCGACGGCAATCCGCGTGCCATGTACGCCATCTTTGATGCCAAGGCCTCCACGCTGACCTTCCAGCGCGTGGGGTACGACCACATGGCCGTGGCCCGCGCCACCCGAGAGGTGGGCCTTCCCGAATTCTTTGCAGCCCGACTGGAGATTGGTCGATGAAATTGTTTGAGCCCGGACAACGGGTTGATGAGTTTGTGATTGATGAGGTCATCCACTCTGGTGGCATGGCCCACATCTACAGCGTGCATTGCGCCGATCCCGCGGAGCAGCCCGACTTTCCCATGATTCTCAAGATGCCCCGCATGACCGTGGGCGACGGGGCCGAGAACCTGGTGGGCTTTGAGGTTGAAAAGCAGATTCTTTCTGTGCTCAAGGGCACCAGCGTGCCTCGCTATGTGGCGGCGGGCGACATCTCCACCCAGCCCTACATCGTGATGGAGTACATCAAGGGCAAAACCTTGCAGCACTGGCTCGATGCCAATGGCGAGCGCGAACTGGAGGACATCATCCGAATCGGCGCGGCCATGGCTCAGTCGGTTCACAAGCTGCACCAGCAGGAGGTGTGCCATCTCGACCTCAAGCCCGCCAACGTGTTGCTCAAGGAGTCGGGTGGTGTGGTACTGCTCGATTTCGGGCTCTCGTGCCACGCGCACTACCCCGACTTGCTGGCCGAAGAGCTGCGCAAGGCCGTGGGCTCGCCCACCTGGATTGCGCCCGAGCAGGTGGTGGGTGTGCGCGGCGACCCGCGCAGTGACGTGTTTGCCATCGGTGTGATGCTCTACGAGATGTGCACCGGCGAATTGCCTTTTGGCAACCCGCAGACCGATGCCGGCATGCGCCAGCGGCTGTGGATGCACCCCAAGCCGCCCCGTGCCCTCAACAAAGCCCTGCCCGAGTGGATGCAGGAGATCATCATGCGCTGCCTGGAGCCGCATGCAGATGACCGCTATGCATCGGGCGCACATTTGGCGTTCGACCTGACGCACCCCGAGCAGGTGAAAGTGACGGAGCGTGGCCGTGAGACCAAAGGACTGGGTTTCTGGCCGCATTTCAAACGATGGATTTCAGCCGCAGGCCGCCATTACGAACCCAGTGCGCTGCCCACGCACCAGATTGCGCAGGTGCCCATCGTGATGGTGGCTGTGCCCCACTTCGATGTGACCGCACAGGCGCTCGCCGCCTTGCGCCGGGCTGTGGGCCGCGCTTTGGGCAACCGGCCCGGCGCAAGGCTGGCCTGCGTGACCATCATCAGCCCGAATGACACCAGCAGCACCGATGCCAAGAGCAGCGAGATTGCCGTTCACCAGCAAATGATGACTTACCTGCGGCATTGGGCCGAAGACGTGGAGCTGGGCGATCACCAGGCTTCCTTCCATGTGCTCGAATCCACCGATGTGGCGCAGGCCATCCTCACGTATGCCGAAGGCAACCACGTCAACATGATCATCATGGGCGCAGCCACGCACGGCTTGCAGATGCAGCGCTTCGTGGCCACGGTGCCAGTGAAGGTGGCCATGAACGCTCCGTGCACAGTCATGTTGGTCAAGGAATAGGCTCCTGCTTCTCTGTTCGCATTCGGACGGCGACTGCGAGCCCGAGCCGAATTCCGGGTGTCGTGCAGGCTTGTAAAGGCCGTGACCGGCCTCATCTGCAATTCCTCCCTAGAATGTCCACGCCCGGACGCGGCAGTTGCATGGCCGGGCGCATCAAGCAAGGAATTTCATGGTCCCCCATCTCGTGACGGCCCTCACCGGCCCCATCAACGAACTCGAACAGCGCATCCTCGACTCCATGCCCGCCATTGAGCGCTGGTTCCGTCTGGAGTGGATGGAGCACACGCCGCCGTTTTACACCTCGGTGGATGTGCGCAACGCCGGCTTCAAGCTGGCACCCGTGGACACCAACCTCTACCCCGGCGGCTGGAACAACCTTACCGCCGAAATGCTGCCGCTGGCCGTGCAGGCCGCCATGGCCTCCATAGAGAAGATCTGCCCCGAGGCCAAAAACCTGCTCATCATTCCCGAGAACCATACGCGCAACAGTTTCTACCTGACCAACGTGGCGCGCTTGCAGAAGATATTCTTTCAAGCGGGTCTCAATGTGCGCGTGGGCTCCATCAACCCCGAGATCAAGGAAGACACACGCATCGACTTGCCCAGTGGCGAGAGTGTTCTGCTTGAGCCAGTAATCCGCAGCAAACGCCGCCTGGGCGTGAAGGATTTCGACCCTTGCACCATCTTGCTCAACAACGACTTGAGTGCCGGTGTGCCCGGCATACTGGAAGACCTGCACGAGCAATTTTTGTTGCCTCCGCTGCACGCGGGCTGGCACACGCGTCGCAAGTCCAAGCACTTCGAAACCTATGAAGAAGTGGCCAAGCGCTTTGCCAAGATGCTGGGCATCGACCCTTGGCTCATCAATCCGTACTTCGCGCATTGCGGCGAGGTGAACTTCCACGAAGGGACAGGCATGGATTGCCTGACGGGCGGCGTGGATGCGCTCTTGAACAAGATCAAGCGCAAGTACAAGGAATACGGCATCAACGAAAAGCCCTTCGTCATCGTCAAGGCCGACAACGGCACCTATGGCATGGGCATCATGACTGTGCGCGATGCGAAGGAATTGGAGCAGATCAGCCGCCGCACCAAGAACAAGATGTCGGTGGTGAAAGACGGCCAGGAGGTCACGCAAGTCATCATCCAAGAGGGCGTGCTCACCAACGAGCGTATCAATGAAGCCGTGGCTGAGCCCGTGGTGTACATGATGGACCGCTACGTGGTGGGCGGTTTCTACCGCGTGCATGCCGAGCGCGGCGTGGACGAAAACCTCAACGCCCCCGGTGCGAGCTTTGTACCGCTGGCGTTCGACCGCAGCCACGAACTGCCCACGCCCGGCCTCAAGCCGGGCGAGAGTGCGCCCAACCGCTTTTACATGTACGGCGTGATTGGCCGCTTGGCCATGCTGGCCGCCAGCTACGAGCTCGAAGCCACCGACCCCGAGGCCGAGAAATACGAAGCTTGATCCGGGCAACTACGGACGACAAGCTTGCCGGGCGTGCCCATAATGCCCGGCAACTGCATCAACAATGAGGTTGTTCATGGATCGCCGTTCACTCGTTCGGGCGCTGGCCGCAGCAGGCTTTTTGCCCAGTGCTGCATTTGCGCAAGACAAATACCCCAGCAAGGTCATCACCTGGATATGCCCCTACGCCGCAGGCGGTAATGCCGACAACCGTTCGCGCCAGGTGGCCAAGGTCATGAGCCAATTGCTCGGGCAACCCATCGTGATCGAGAACAAGGCTGGTGCCGGGGCCAACATTGGGACTGAGGCGATAGCCCGCGCCAGGCCAGATGGCTACACCATCGGCATGGGCAACTTCGCACCGCTGGCGGTCAATCACGCGCTCTTCAAAAAGCTCAACTTCGACCCGTTCAACGACCTCATCCCGGTGGGGCTGATCGAGCGCGGCCCGCTGATCCTGATGGTGCGCAGTGAATCGCCCTACAAGAGCGTTCAGGACATCGTGGCCGCAGCCAGAAAATCGCCGGGCAAACTGAGCTACGCATCGGGTGGCATTGGTGGAACGCACCACCTGAGTGGGGCCTTGTTTGCCAACTCGGCCGGGGTAGAGATGATCCATGTGCCGTACAAAAGCGGATCGGCCGGCGCGAACGATCTGATGGGTGGCCAGGTGGACATGATGTTCGAGCAAATGTATGCCGCCATGCCCGGCATTCAAGGCGGCAAAGTCCGGGCGCTCGCCATCACCAGCCCCAAGCGCTCACCTCTCCTGCCCAATCTGCCCACCATGGCCGAGCAGGGTTTCCCCAAAGTGGAAGTGCTCAACTGGCAGGGCATCATCGCGCCCAAAGGCACACCGCCTGAAATCATCAAACTGCTCAACGCCACACTCAACAAAGCCCTGCAAGATGCAGACCTCAAGCAAAAGATATTGAGCCAAGGCAACGAGGTGGGTGGCGGCACGCCTGAGCAGTTTTCGGCACTCATCAAGGCCGAAGCACCCAAGTGGGGCAAGGTGGTGAAAGACGCGAAGATCGAGCCAGAATGATCAGCGGCTGCAATCCGCGCAACACAAGGGGCCTGCGAGGCCCCTTTTTCATGACGCTCTCAAAAAAGCTTCCACATCGCGGCGCACAGGGATGCCCTCGCGCCCGCCAAAGCGGGTGCACTTGAGCGCGGCAACTGCGCTGGCGAAGCGGGCGGCATCTTCCAGCGACTGGCCTTCGGCAATGGCCAGCGCATACGCGCCGTGAAAGGTGTCGCCTGCACCCAGCGTGTCGATCACTTTCACCTGGGGTGTGGGCGTGTGGTGCAGCGTCTGGCCGTCATACCAATGGAAGCCCTTGCCACCGCAAGTCACGCCGCAAATGCGGTTCCGTCCGCCAAAGAGTTTGGACAGTCCTTCACGCACATCGCCCAAACCCAGTTGCAAAAAAAGTGTCTCGCCAAAGATGGGGTGCGTGGCCGCGCGTGCGCATTGCAGCATGGGCTCGTTGTCGCCCGAGTCGCCGTCGAAGATGGACGGTTTGCCGTGCTGGGCGGCTGCATCAAAGATGGCCAGCGTGCCGCCGGGCCAGCGCGAATCGGCGTGCACCGCATCGGCCTGCTGCACCAGTTCCAGCGGCAGCCAGCTTGTGTCGTCAGGGTAGCCAATCGTGGGCGCACGAATCACCAACCGCTCGCCGCGACCGTCGATCAACACCGCATTGGCCTTGGTGGCCGAGCCCGGCACGCGGTGGATGTGGGTGACATCCACGCCTTCTCGCTGCATCAGTGCAATCACCTGATCGCCCACGAGGTCTGTGCCCACGCGGCCCCAGTAGCTGGCTTGCCCGCCGAGCCGCTGCACCGTCACCGCCGCGTTCGAGGCCATGCCGCCACCTGTGACGATGAAGCGCTGCGCCGTGGTCTTGGCAGGAAAGGCGGGCAGCTCGTCAATCTCGAAAATCTGGTCGAGCGTGGCGACTCCGAGGCAGATGATGTGTGGGGCAGGCATGGGCAGAGTGTGCCTCAAACCAGCCCGCGCGTGCAGAGGCGTGAGTGGCCCTCAAGCCTCCACAAACACCCGCGCCCTGCGGGGTGTGACCACCAGCGTCTCGCCTTCTTGCAGGCCGAGTTGGCGGAATTCTTCGGCGGTGATGTGGGCTTCAATCAGGTCCGAGCCGCTGTCGGCGTCGGGTTCGGCGCGTTCGAGTTCGAGGCGGGCGATCGGCCCCACGACGATGGCGCGGTTGAGGGTTGCGGCGATGCCTTCGGCTCCCGGGCTGTAGCGCCGCACTTCGAGATCGTGCGGGCGCACATAGGCCTTGGCCCGCGCATCCTGCACGCTGCTGTGCTCGGGTGAGGCGATGCGGAATCCCTCGCCGCTCTGGCCTGCGCTGCCCACGTGCACTTCGCCTTCGTGGGCGCGGCCATGAAAGAGGTTCACGTCGCCCAGGAATCCGTAAACAAAGGGGCTGGCCGGGTGATCCCAGACTTGCTGGGGCGAACCCACTTGTTCAACTTCCCCCTTGTTCATCAGCACCACGCGGTCGGCCACTTCGAGGGCTTCTTCTTGGTCGTGCGTGACGAAGATGCTGGTGACATGCAAATCGTCGTGGAGTCGGCGCAACCAGCGGCGCAATTCTTTGCGCACTTTCGCGTCCAGCGCACCAAAGGGTTCGTCCAGTAGCAGCACCTTTGGCTCTACCGCCAAGGCCCGAGCCAAAGCAATGCGCTGGCGCTGCCCGCCCGAGAGTTGAGACGGGAAGCGGTCGGCCAGCCAGTCGAGCTGCACCAGACCGAGCAAATCCATCACCTTTTGCTTGATCTGCGCTTCGCTGGGACGCTGCGAGCGGGGCTTCATGCGCAGACCGAAGGCCACGTTGTCAAACACGCTCATGTGTCGAAAAAGCGCGTAGTGCTGGAACACAAAGCCCACCTGTCGCTCGCGCACATGCACAGAAGTGGTGTCTTCACCGCTGAAGAGGATGCTGCCTGCATCGGGCGTTTCAAGCCCGGCGATGATGCGCAGCAAAGTGGTCTTGCCGCAGCCCGAAGGTCCAAGCAGCGCGACCAACTCGCCAGAGTCAATGGTGAGATCAACGCCCTTGAGGGCTTGAAAACTGCCAAACTGCTTGGAGACGTTGCGAATTTCAATACTCATGATGATTCTTTCGTATTCGGGTCAGACAGGGCTGGTTGCGACTTGTTCTGTGGAGTGAGGGCGCTCGGGTGGCAACTCGGCGGCGGCTTTGCGCTCACGCTCAAAACGCCACTCCACCACCGACTTGATCACCAGCGTGACCAAGGCCAGCAAAGCCAACAGAGAAGCCACGGCAAACGCGGCCACCGATTGATATTCGTTGTAGAGAATTTCCACATGCAAGGGCATGGTGTTGGTCTGTCCGCGAATGTGGCCTGAGACGACAGACACCGCGCCAAACTCGCCCATGGCCCGCGCGTTGCACAGGATCACTCCATAGATCAGGCCCCACTTGATGTTGGGCAGGGTCACATGCCAGAAGGTTTGCCAGCCATTGGCACCGAGCACGATGGCGGCCTGCTCTTCGTCACTGCCTTGCGCCTGCATCAG
>JBJOKU010000077.1:0-6689 GCA_046045925.1 Pseudomonadota bacterium | reverse complement strand
GAGCCCGATTTGTCCAATGTGCCCCACTCCAGGGCCAACTGGATCCAGGACTCCGCATCGCCGGGATTGCGCTTGATGCGGCGCTCCAGTAGCCGGATGCGTTGCTCGGGCTCCTTGGCCACTTGGGAACAAAACGGATCGCTGCCCCATTGCCGCGAGGCACAAAGCCATTCCCTGTTGAAATACAGGCAGGCCGCAGCCAGACATGCCGCCAACACCAACGGGATGCTCCAATGCCGCAGCAGGAAAAATGAGGGAGTAGGCAAAGAAGGAGAGCGCATTGGCGGTGATCCTGATCAACCCGGATACAAGGCGGCCAGGTGCGTCTGGTTGCCTTGCGTGCCGTAGTATGCCCTTATCCGGAGCTCGCGCACAATGGGGGTGCGATTGGCATCGAGCAAGACAAAATGCACCGCTCCCTCAATCAGCAGGTAGGCCCCTTCAACATGGCTCTTGAGCTGCAATGAGCCCATTCGCACCTCCTCAGCCCCCCGCACCACTTCAGCATAGTGGCGCATGAAACGGATCGCCCCGTCTGTTCCCAGCACTGGTTTGTCAAGCATGGCCAGCACTGCCGCTTCTCGGCCAGAGAGCATGGAGGAGATCAGTCCGCTCAGATAGGGTTGGACATCGGACAGCTTGGGGGGCGCTTGCGACGGAACCACGCTGTCTTTGGCCGTACCCCGCGTTGCGCCTTGCGCGGCATCAGCAGAGGGCGCGTCCTGGCGCGGCTGTGCCGCACTGCGAACTGGCTCGGGCGCGTTGCGGGCATTGTTATCGGGCCGTACCACGGGTGTTGCGGGTGCAGGCACTGCCGTTGTGGCAACAGCATTGGCTGGGCCTGAGGCACGCACAGGAGCATTGGGGGTGCTGGGGGCGCTGGGCGTGGCAACCGGGGCAACACGAGGCTCTGCCAAACGGGCCGGCAGACTGGGGGCCGCGGCGGCAACACCTGCTCCCGCCGCTTGCACAACCGCCACCGGTTGCTGCGAAGCGGCTGCGGATACTGCCGCCACCGGGCCAGACGCGACAGCGGGAGGGGCCGGCTCAGACTGGGGAGCCTGAACCGGCGTTCCAGCCAGGGATCGCCTGACCGACTCCGCGAGAATCTGGTCGGGACTCTGCGCTTCAGAGGCGGCACGCCCCGCAGCGGCAACGGGCGTGGCGGTACTCGCCACAGGCGAAGAGCCCGAACGCCACCACTTGTACGCACCTGCACCTATCGCTCCCAGCAGGAGCAGAAAAGCCAGGTAGCGTGTGAATGATCCCCGTGAACCCGCCTCTTGCTGCGCGCCCTTTGGCGAGGAATAGGCGCGCATGTCAACGCCGCGCTCGTAGTTCTTGCGGGAAGTCTCTGACGAGAGAACGTCATAGGCCCGGTTGATGCGCGTTGCCGCATCCTCGGGCCAGCCATCGGCCTGGTTCGCAAAGTCGGGGTGCGTCAAGCGCATCAGCAGGCGGTAGTTTTCCTTGATCTCCTGCTCTGCAAACCCGGGCCGGATACCCAGCAGGGTGAAATAGTCCGTGCCCTGCCTGAGCATGGCGGTCTTGACAAAGAATTTCGCGGCGGTTCTGGCCTTGTCCTCTGCAATGCCCCATTCGGACATGTCGGATGTCACACGGCCAGAACAGAGCTGGAGCAGCAAACGCCCGTTGTCAAACAGGATTCGCGGCTGGCGCAAAATGAGCGCGTAGCGACCCGGCTTGCTCTCGAAGTCGAACAAGATGCGCCAGAACTCCGAAGTGCGAACTCCTTCCGTGGGGTTCATTCCAAACCGGCCCCTCAGTCTCTGCCCGCAGCAGGCTTGGGATCACCTCCTGCGGTTGCGTCGATCAGGGCCTCCCCCTTGAGGTGCTGGGCATTTTCCGCGCCATAAACACCACCATAGCCGTAGTAGTAGTAGCCATAGTACTGCGAAGCCTCTGGCCCGGCCCCCGTCAATACCACGCCAAGGGGGTACAGACCGCCAATGCGCAAGCGCCGCAGCGCATCACGGATGTTGGACAGCCGTGTTTCGCCCGCCCTGATTGCAAACAAGATGTTGTGTATCTGGTTGCCCAGCACAATCGAGTCGGCAATGCCCAGTATCGGGGGCGCATCAATCACGATCTTGTCCACCCCCATGGCCTCCACGCGGTCGAGCAACTCCAGCAGGCGGGGGCCCATCAGCAAATCGGCAGGACTGGGAGGATGGGGGCCTGCCGTGAGAACGGACAGATTGGGAATGTCGGTTTTCTGGATCAGGGCATCGGTTCGCCCATCACCCGCCAGGTAGCTCGACAAGCCTGCATCGTTGATGCGTCCGAGTGAGCGGTGCAACGAGGGGTTGCGCATATCGGCATCGACGATCAGCACCCGCTGGCCCATTTGCGCGTAGTTGATGGCCAGCGAAAGCGCTGTGGTTGATTTGCCCTCGCTCTGTATGCTGCTGGTCACCATGATCCGGCGGGGTGCGCCCGATGCCGTTGAGAACTGCAAGGCCGTGCGCATGGATCGATAGGCCTCGGCGAAAGAACTGCGGGGCTCGTGCACCGTTTGCATGGCGAGCATGAAGCCTTGTGTCTGCTTCTTGGGCATGCGCGGGATGATGCCCAGCAGGGGAATGCCCAACCGTCCCTCCACATCATCAGCCACCTTGATGGAGTCGTCGAGGTGCTCCTTGATGAGCACCAGCGCGACACCGAGCATCAAGCCTGCAATCAGGCCTGCGGCGGCATTGTTGTAGAGATTGGGCGAGACCGGGAACAGCGGCACGATGGCCTCGTCCACCACCAGGATGTTGTTGGAAACCATGCCACTGGTGACATCAACCTCCTTGAGCCGTTGCAAAAGGCTGTCGTAGATCTGCCGGTTGGTATCGAGCTCACGGCGCAGCAGGTTGAGATCAACGCTCTTGTCCTGCGTTTGAAGCACATCAGCCCTGGAGCTTTTGAGCCGGGAGCGAAAACTGTCTTCCTGCTGTTTGGCCGCGTCGTACTGGGCCTTGAGCGAGGCCAGGGCAATGCTCACTTCGGCCTTGATCCTGTTGTCGATCTCGTTGATCTGCGTCTTGAGCTGGACCATCTTGGGAAATTCGGGCTTGAACACCGCCAGATTGGTCACGTACTCCGCCTCGAGCTTGGCCTTCTGGTCTTTGTAGGTCTGGACTGCCTTGCTCTCGATTACCAGCGTGGCACTCTCGGGGTTGGCCAGCGCCGCCTTGTAAGTGGCCTCGGCACGCAGACGTTCCTGCTCCACCTTGGACAACGCTGCCGAGTATTCGGAATAGGCTTGATTGACCTCGGTGGACTTGTTGTCCAGGGTCATGATCGCGTTGTCCTTGGCGTAGGCATTCAGGGCACGTTCAGAGTCTTCCAGGCGGGCCTTGGTGACGCGGATCTGGTCTTCGAGGAACGACTTTGCATAGACAGACGATTGCATGCGCCGCTCCATGCTCATGTTGATGAACACCTGGGCAATCGTGTTGGCGTACTTGGCCGCCAGATTGGGATTGACATGGCTGACACTGATGCGCACCAGCCGCGAGCCACGCACCGGATCGACACCAATGGCCGCCAGAAAACCATTGACGATGGAATCCCGCGCCTGCAACTCGCGCTCATCGACGGCAGACTTGCCTTGCACCACGCCAGCAACACGGGCCTTGGAGCGTATGGGGTCAAGCCCCAGCTCGTCAACCACCCGCTCGCCAAGGGCGCGGCTCCTGAGCAACTCGTACTGGGTGGAGAGCACCAGTTGGTCGTCGTCCTGCTGGTTGTCCACATTGCGGTTGAAGTCAACGATCCGGGCCGGGGGCCGGTCGATCTGGATCATCGCCGATGCCCGGTAGACCGGCGTGCTTGTCAAGCCATGCACCAATGCGGCGGCGATGCACAGCACGATGCTGGCCAGCAGGAGCCACTTGTGCTTGAAAAGGATGCGGGCTGCATCCTTGACCGTGATGCCCTCCGCGGCCTCGGCCATGTCGCTGCGGGCACTGGTCAAACCCGTCTGCAACATGTAGGCCTGCTGCCTCAACTGCAAAGCCGTTGTGGCACTGGCAGGTGGTGGAGGCGGGGTGTTGGCTGGCTTGTCGTTCGGATTCATGCGTCTAATTCGTTTGAACTCGCGGACTATTTGCCAGGCGCAAGAACGGAGAACGGGTTGATGGAATCAAGGACATCCCGGAACAGCGAGTCGCGCAGCGCTGTGCGGGCCGCATTGCGGGGAACCACAATGACATCATCCGCCTGGACCACCGGGTCCGGTATTTCGCCTGCGCGGATTTTGTCGATGTCGTAAGTGACTTCGTTGTCAGCGGGCTTGCCAGCTGCCCTGAAGATTCTCACCTTGCCCAGCTCCGCATACTGGCCACCGCCACCCGCGAGGGCAATGGCCCGCAGCAAGGTCACCTGCCCGGTGACCGGATAAATGCCCGGACGGCCGACCGCACCTTCAATCGTGATGCGCTGCGTCGTGAACTCGCGGATAAAGACCGACACCTCAGGATTTTGCAAATGGCGCTCGGCATACCTGGCGGCAATGCCTGCCTCAGCCTGCTGACCGGTCAGGCCAGCCAGCAGCACATTGCCAATCAACGGCAAGGTCACATGCCCGGAGGAATTCACCCTGACAGTGCGCTTGAGTTCGGGCACGCCGAACACCTCCACGTCCATCAGGTCATTGGCACCGATACGGTAGTCGGCACTCAGGCTGGCCAGCGTGGCCATGGGCATTGCCCCGGTGGAAGCAGCAGCGGCAGAAGCAGCCGCCATGGGCACACCGGGCACGCCTTGTATTGCCGGTGTTGCATTTGCCGCAGGCATGGGGTAGGCCGGGGCCCTGCTGGAGGCAGGGAGCCCTTGGTCTGATGCATTGGACACACCCGCGCCAGAACCCATGTTGTGCTGGGCTTGCGCCAGGCATGCCCACATGAGAGCAACGACGAACAGCCCGAAACGACACCTGTAACCCATATTTTCCTTGCCATCGGCCAAGCGACCCATTCTAGCAAGCCCCACTTTTATGTAACCAGTTGTGATATCTCGCAAAGATAGGCATTTATCACGCTTTGCTCATCGAACTCGCGCTCCATCTTCCTGCGAGCCGCGACGCCCATGGCAGCCCTCTCCTGCGCACTGCACTGGATGAAGCGCTCCACCTGGCGGGTCAGGCTGCTGGCACTGCGCACCTCGCACAGGAACCCAGTGACATCCGGATCCAGAGCTTCCCGGCAGCCCGGCACATCACTGGCAATGATGGGGCATCCCATGGCCGCCGCCTCCAGCAGCGCCCGCGACGTTCCCTCCCGGTAGGAAGGCAGCACCACGCAACTTGCGCGCGACAAGTAGGCGCGGACATCGTCGGTGTAGCCCAGATACTCGATGATGCCTTCGTGCACCCAGCCGTGGAGATCCTCGTCATTGATGCCACGCGGGTTGCCCGTATCGACGAACCCCAGCAACTGGAAACGGGTCTGGGGATACCGGGCCTTGATGGCACGGGCGGCTTCCACGTACTCCAGGATGCCCTTGTCAAGCAGCAAGCGCCCCACCATCAGGAAACTCAGATCCTCCCGGTTCTGCCGCTCCGAGATGGCCAGGTCGCTCGCCCAGAAATGCTTGAGGTCGACGCCCGATCCTGGCAACAATCCGGTCTGGGGCTGGCGCACCAGCCCCAAGTCAACGAACAACTGCAAATCGTCCTTGTTCTGGAAGAACACCCTGCGTGAGTCCTGCAAGCCCCAGCGGTAAAGCAGGCGCACCAGCCTGTTGAGCCAACTGTTGTCCAGAAATGCGGTTCCCAGACCCGAGATGTTGTTGATGACAGGTATGCCCATCCGGGCGGCGAGGCCGGAGCCAAAGGTGTTGGGCTTGATGGTGTAGCCCAGATACACATCGGGTTTCTCGCGCCAGAACAGCGCCCACAAGCGACGGATCAAGCGCAACTCACTGAGCAGCGAGGTGCCATGGTTGTCCATCTTGAGTGGCACAAAGCGGCATCCCAGGCTGGCCAGTCGTTGCGCGTAGGCATCTACGGGGGCGGCCACCACCACGTCATAACCATGCTTGCACAGAGCGCGGATGAGCCCCGCACGGAAGTTGTACAGGTTCCAGGCCCGATTGAGCACAATCAGGATCTTGGTTGTCTTCGAGGCGTTGCCGGGTGAGCCTTCTTGTTCTGTCACGGGACTCTCAATCCGTTATGCACGGGGGATAGGATGATGTCAGCCAGCAATTCTGCCGTACTGTCGAGTGAAAACCGCTTCTTGACAAGCATTCTCCCCTCTTCACCCATGGTTTGACGCAAATTTGCGTCACCAGCCAGGGCTGACAGGGCTTCAAACCACTGCCGGCCATCCGAGACGAGATATCCAACCCCGGGGGTCACGATGTCTAGGTTGGCCCCTACTGCCGTGGCCACCACGGGAACCCCGCAAGCCAGATACTGGATCAGCTTGAAGCCGCACTTGCCGCGCGCCCAGGCATCGTCGTGCAAGGGCATGATGCCGATGTCAAAGCCATTGATGTCATCCACCTCCGTGGCTTGCGACCAGGGCTTGCAGATCACCTCCACTCCCTCGATCGGGCTGCACTCGGCCCCCACCACCACAAATCGCACGGGCTGTTGCCGGGCGAGCCGGGCCAGTGGCTCGGCCATCTGCCGCAGATACACATGGTTGGTGGGCGAGCCTATCCAGCCAATGGTG
>JBJOKU010000076.1:0-6718 GCA_046045925.1 Pseudomonadota bacterium | reverse complement strand
CCTGTTTCTGCCATCAAGGTGGGGGCACTGGTAGCCGCCACACCTGCTGGCTTGACCCTCATCGCCGCCGATGCATCTGCCTCCTCCGACACTGCCGACAGCGAGCAAAGTAAATCTTCCTCAAACGGGTCAGGCGTAGACGCGTCCGCCGCCGTAACGCAAGTCTTTGGCCTGGTTTCCATGGGTTTTGCCGCAGCCGACATCAAGAACGTCTTGACCGGAAAAGACAGTGCAACCCAGAAGGCGGGCGAGTTCGGAGCGGGACTGGTGGTGCTGGGTGATGGCGACAACCAGCTGTCGATGTGGGGTGATGCCAATGCCGCCATTCTCGGCTCGGGCGATAACAAGGTGATCGTCAACGGCACAGGCACGCTGGTCATGGCGGGCGGCGGTGACAACCGCTTTGAGATGAACACTGCGGCCTCTCTGGTGATCGCCAAAGGCGGAGACGACTATCTCAAAGAAGTGGGCGCTTTCAACCAGGCCTATCTGGGCGACGGCAACAACCACGCCGAGCTGGTCGGCATGGCCAACCTCGTGGACACAGGTGCCGGCACCGATGTGGTCAACCTTTACGGCATTGCCAACATGGCCACCACCGGCAAGGGTGACGACCGCGTGAGTGCCTACGGTGCAGCCAATGTGGTGGACACCGGCACTGGCAATGACCGCGTCAACGCTTACGGCATGGCGCAAATCGTCAACACCGGCGAAGGCGATGACAAGGTGAACATCGCCGGTTTTGGCGGCTCGGTCACCACGGGTACAGGCAATGACAGCGTCAATACCTACGGCTCAGCCATGCTGGTGGACACCGGAAGCGGGCAAGACACAGTGAGGGCTGTAGGTTCGGCCACGCTGATCAACACAGGTGACGATGCCGATAAGGTAACGGCCTATGGGGTTGGCATGCAGATCTACACGGGCACAGGCGATGACGTGATTTCGGCCATTGGTGCAGGCATGAGGATTTTTGCGGGCAGTGGCAATGACCAAATCAATGTCACGGGCGCACTGGCTGCCATCGACGGTGGCGAAGGCAACGACAGCATCACCGCCGTCGGCGCAGGCATCAAGGCTTTTGGTGGGGCGGGCAGTGACACCATGAAAGTTTCGGGTGCAGAGGTAAGCATGACAGGCGGCGCGGGCAGCGACACCTACATTTACCAACTGGGCACGGGCATGGCCACGGTGTATGCCGCCGATGCTGGCAATGGCAAAGACACGCTGCAACTGCAACTCAACAGCGATGCCGGGGCCAAGAGCTGGGACAACATCTTCGTGCATGTGGACATCACCAATGCAGGCCAGGGCGCAGACCTCTATTTCCTCGACAAGTCCAGCGGCATGACGCTGGGTCTGCTCTCACTGGCAGATGGCCGCAGCGCCACCAGCGATCTCACCAGCATCCAGATGCTTGATAGCAACGGCCAAGTCACCAAGTCATTCAGTGGTACGGAACTCGGCAAACTGATGACCGCCGACATGGGTGAACTGACCAAGGAAGTGGTTGACTTGACCGCCTCCAAAATCGACAGCATGAGCAACGTCTTGTCAGGGGCGTTGAACCAAGGCCTCCAGGCCATTCAGGCAGACAACCTCAGCGCAGGCGTGGCAACACCCCCCTTCACCGTGGCCAGCGAGGCAGACCTCAGTGCGCTGGCAGCCTCGCAGGCTGTTGCGAGCGGCTCTTCGGGCAGCGCCTGATCCCTGCCTGGTGAGGCCTTGGGCTCAGAACCCTGCCTCGCGCCAGAACACGTTGACAACAGCACGCACGAATCTGGCACCCGGCGAGGCCCAGTTCGCCGAAACCACCACCTTGCCCCGCCATGAATGGTCAGACAAGGATTGCAGTGGATCAAGTGCCCGGAAAGTAACACGGTAAACCGCTTGTTCCGGATAGTACTGCCCGCGCTTTTCCCGCACCAGCAGGCTGCCGCCATATACATGGCTCAGCTCCATCTCTGGAAGGATGCGACTCACGTCGGTGTTGATTTGCACCACCTCAAGCCGCAAGAATGGCCCTTCGATCCCGTCAGCGTAAAAGCGGGCCGACTGTCCCTTCTCGATCAGTCTGACATTTTCCTCATCGAAATACGCCACCACTTGATGCCCAGTGCTGGGGATCAGGCGCCCGAGCGGCTCACGGGCCGTAAGCCACTCTCCCGGCTTGAGATCGGGGTCTATCTCACGGAAAACGCCATCAAAGGGGGCAACTGGCGAGTAACGGGCTGCATCGGCGTTGATGTTCGCCAATTCAGCTTCGGCTGTGGCCGAGAGTTCGAGTGAGACTTGCCACTGCGCACGCTGCTCAGCGTCAAAGGCACCTGCGGTGGCAAGCCAGTGGCTGCGCTCCTGCCGGGCCAGCGCGGCCTGGCGTCGGCTTTCCAGCTCGAGTGAACCCATTTCCATGAGTACAGTGCCAGCCTTGACGGCCTGCCCTTCCTTGATGGGCAACGACACAAGTTGCGCCCGTGGGGGAGCGTAGATCACGAAAGGTTCCGCTGGGCGCAACATGGCAGAACTCGAAAGCCTCGATGGCCAGGGCAGCACAAACAGCAAGAGAACCAATGCAGCGACCAAACCGGAGCGCTGCGCCCGTCTGCTGGCTCTGATTTCACTCCACCTGGCACGCCATACCTTGAACTCCTCATAGGGTGGCAGCAGCATGAACCAGACGATTTCCACAATGAACAGAAAGATGCCCACAGCCTTGATGAAGAAGGCGTACACCAGTGCCGCAATGCCCATGAACAGCACAACCCGGTATATCCACGTCACGTAGGCAAACAGGATCAAGCCCACATGCCGTCGCCGGGGAAAAACTTCCGGAACCGGGTCACCCAAGGCGAACAAGAATTCGCGCAGATTCCAACGCGCCATTGCAAAGGCTCTCGGATGCAGGTTGGGCATCTCAAGCCAGTCAGAAATCAGGAAATAGCCATCAAAACGCATGAACGGGCTGGCGTTGATGATGACGGTACTGATCCATGTGGTCGTGGCCATCCAGAACGCCATGGTCTTGAGCGGACCTTCGGGAAGCAGGGTCCACAGCAGGGTGGCCCATGCCGCGATGGTCAATTCGGTCAGAATGCCCGCCGCCGCCACCTGGAGCCGGTGCTTCTTGGTGGTGAGTTTCCAGACATCATTGGTATCGGTATAAGCCACTGGCAACAGAACCAGCAGGGCAACCCCCATGGTGGGCACTTTGCAGCCTAGCCGTTTTGCAGTGAAAGCATGCCCCAACTCGTGCATCGTTTTGACGATCACCAGCGTGACTCCGTAGGAGAGCAAGCCCGCAAATGTGAAGCTATCCGCCAGGGTGGAACTGAAACGGTCCCAGTCCCGGTAAACCTGTATGAGACCCAGTAGCAAGGCTCCCAGCGTCAACCACCAGAAGGCGGGGGTGTAAATCCACTCAAGCTTGCCCACCCAGGCCGAGAGCCAGCGATCAGGCTTGAGCAAGGGGACCCGGAGAAACAAGTAGTTGTGCAGCAGCCACTTGCCCCAACCGGGCTTGTTTTTGCGGATTCTTTCGTCGGCCTTCCTGGCGTTTCCGGGGCCAAACCAGAGCAGTTGCTTGTCTTCCAGGAACTTGGCCACACCAAGCACAGCCTGCTCATCAATGTGCAGCGTGGTTTCGGCATTGACGCTTTCGACAATCAGGCCAATCTCGCCCAGAGTCCAGCGCCGGAGTATCTCGAAGGTTGTCCAGTCAAGCTGGAAAAACAGGTTTCTGGAGGGATCCTCCAGCGTGTAGCTGGGTTGGCCGTCTGCAAGGACAGGCCCTACCGACAAAGACAGTTCCTGCCGAAGCGCGGGAAGCTCCATTACACCCCCAGCAATTCGCGGATCGTGGCCACTGGCCTTCGCAATACCCAGTAGATCAAGGGTACCCAGTTGCCATGCAACTTGACAGTGCCCTTGAGTCCGACCCGGTGGCTTGTTGGGTCATCCAGTTTGGCACGAACCCGGTACGCATAGGAGCCGCTGGGCCGGGGTATGGCATCGTGCGCAACATAACGCACCTGCGCTGAAACCGAGGACAACGGATAGGCACTGAGGTACAGGTTTGCCTGGGCCTTTTCAGGCAAGGGTATGGCATCTCCGAGAGACAGCCAGGCCTCGATTTCGACATCACCCGGTGCAGCGATCCGCATGACACGCTCGCCGGTTTGAACAGGGCGGCCAATCCACTCAGAGGGATCATCGAACATGACGATTCCCGCCTGCGGGGCCACCACGCGTGATCGCGCCAGCTGATCGTTGAGATAGTCAGCCTCTGCCCTCTTCTCTTCAATCTTGCCCTTGAGCATGGTCAGTTGCGACTTCGACTTGTTGTCGGACAGCGCCTGCTGGACAAACTGGCGGTACTCTGCTTCGGCAGTAGCCAGGGTCTGTGCCGCGACATCACGGCGAGTGGTCAGTGACGATTCCTCAAAACTGAACAGGGGCTGCCCGACTTTGACAACCTCATTGGGATTGACATGGAACTGCCCCAGCACGCCATCCATCGGTGCCCGGATGGTCGCCGGGTTGGCGGGCACCAACTCACCCTGTGCCAGCACGGTCAAGCGCACTGGCCAGAGCAGTAGCAACAGAATGGCCAGGCTAATGCGCCAGCGAGTCTGCTTCCACCAGACTTGATCGGAATTCCGGCTCCACCATCTGGAAATCCGGTAACGCAAATTCGCCCAAGACCATGGAGCCGGTTTGAACCATCCCTGCCATTCATGCGACCAGGCCGCCATCCACTCCTGGATGAGGGAGCAGGAATGATCGGTCCAGGGTGCATCAGAGGCCAGCAGCAATCCGCCCTTGATGACTTCTCCCTTGGCCGTCTTGAACTGGACAGGCACCCACAAACCATTTTCAGGAAGCCAGTCCGCCCACTCCGGGCCGTGAGGTTCGCTCAAATGCACGGCATAGACAGGCGTGATCTGGTTGAACTTCTCCGATAGCTCAGAACAAACAGCTTGCAACCAGTGGACATATGGCGCATTGATCTCGGGCTGTATCACTCCCGAGAGACATTTGACACCCCCAATCCTGAACCACAACGCCCCTTGCCGGTACGCAGACAAGGCATGAGTGTCATTGACAGCCAGAAAAGCCAGTTCTTGCGAACTGGTGGCTTCTCTGGCGCGTCGGATCAGGTCTAGAAGTACGAGCAGTGGGCTGGAACTCTCGCCGGGAAAACTCATGCTGATTGCTTATCCCTCAGGTACTCATACTGCACGATGGCTGACTGCAACAGGCTGACGTGCGGCTCGCTCAATCTGGGCCAGCCGATCCAAGTGCATGGGCTTGCCCAGCAGCTTCTTGAACTGGTCATCCAAGCTGATGCGGTTCAGCACACTGACCTTCTCTCCAGCCGTCAGCTTGAGGCGGAAGATGGTGGATGCCTCACGACCCTCTTCGTCGCGGGCCGTCACGCGGATGGCAATTTCGCTGGGTGCCCCTTCTGGTGCAACGCCTTCGAAGATGCCGGCTGTGGCGTTGAAATTGAGCCAAGAAGGCAGCGGGCCGCCTTTGGTGTCGTCTGCGCCACTCACCTGCTCGGCATTCAGGCGCACCACGGCATTTTCCTTGGTGTGCAGGAATGCGTCTGCCGGCAATTGGAAGCGCACGCGCTTGCCATTTTCAAAGTTCTGATCGGGCACACCGAAGAAACGTGTCAGCGATGGCTCTACGGCCTTGGCCACTGCGATGCGGAAGGCGTTGTCGCCATTGGCGGTCAGGTGATCGCCAATGCGGCTGTCTGCCAACAACCCGCGGGTATCCTCAATTGGCCGGCCTTGTCCATCGTTGCGAGGTGTCTCCTGTGGCGGTGTGAGATCAGGCTGCGGAGGTGTAGGCTGCGTTGGCGGAGGGACCGGATCGGGCTGGGTGATGGCAACAGGCAGGATCGTGATTTCGCTGTTGGTGACATCCATCACGCCATTGCCAGCCAAGTCCTTCGCGGCAACGACTACCTCGTATGCCTTGACGGCCAGAGACTGCCCGGACACGGACAGATCGAGTGACCACTTGTTGCCACTGACGGTGAGCGCAGCATCGGTGCCCAGGGTGTAGGTGCGCCCATCAATCGTGACCACAAGTCCACCTGCCGCATCAGCAGGGCTGTACGTGCCTGTGATGACCGGCTGAGTCAGCACGGTGAATTGGCCGTCTACCGTTGGAGTGGCAGGCGGTATGGTGTCAATCGTGAACTGGTCAACGGTAGCACTGTTGCCCGATTCATCGGTGGCAACCAGCGTGTAAACGCCGTCAGCCGTGCTGGGTGGGTTACCCGTTGTGGCTGAGCCCGAATAGTCACCGTAAGGCTGATTGCCTGGAGTTCCCGGCTTGGCATCCACCAGAGTAATGGTGTAGGTGCCACCTCCGTAAGTCACTGTGTAGTGCGTGCCCGGAGTCAAATCAGTGTTGTCTGGCCCTTTCAGGGTGATGGTCAGACCGGGTTCGCCTGTGAAGGTGATGACCGGATTGCCATGCCCTGTCGTTTTGTCATCAATGCCTGTGTCTGTGGGCGTGGTGATGTCAATCGGGCCACGCACAGGTGCGGTGGTGTCAATGACGATGGCCTGGGTGTCGGCTGCGGTGTTGCCCGCCACGTCTGTGGCGCTGGCGACCACGCTGTAGGTGGCATCAGCCAGGGTGGTGCCGGTCACGTCCAGGTGCCAGACGTCGCCCGTGGCGGTGAGTGCCGCGTCGTTCA
>JBJOKU010000075.1:0-6771 GCA_046045925.1 Pseudomonadota bacterium | reverse complement strand
CGCGCACGCTGGTGCCCTGCTTGCGATCACCCTGCTCTTGCGCGCGCAGGGTAAGCGGCTCGATGACATCGCCGCCCGAAAACGCGAGCCGGGCCACCTGTCCCTCGCGGTGAGTGGCCACCTCCAGCCGCTTGGCCAGCGCATTGGTCACGCTCACGCCCACGCCGTGCAGGCCGCCCGAGAAGCTGTAGGCCCCACCCTTGCCCTTGTCGAACTTGCCGCCCGCGTGCAGCCGGGTGAACACCAGTTCGACCACCGGTGCTTTCTCTTCGGGGTGCAGGCCAAAGGGGATGCCACGGCCATCGTCCTCCACACTCACCGAGCCATCGGTGTGCAGGGTGACCTTGATCTTCTTGCCGTACCCGGCCAGTGCCTCATCGGCGGCGTTGTCGAGCACCTCCTGAATGATGTGCAGGGGGTTGTCGGTGCGGGTGTACATGCCCGGGCGCTGCTTGACGGGCTCCAGACCCTTGAGCACACGGATCGAACCTTCGGAATACGACGACGGGGTGTTGGCTGTGCTGGACATGGCGCGATTGTAGGCAAAAAACCAATGCGCACTGTACAAATCTACAGCTTCCCGCGCTTGCATTCCTTTGGCAACACATCACTCGCTGGCATGAGCACCAGTCATCCAAGCGTCAGTGGCTTTCCAGCAAGGGGGGCTTTGATTGGTTACATTGCATGGATGAACACATCCTCAGCGCAAAAATTGTCCATGCAGCAGGTGCTGATCTGCGGGGCCATGGTGGTCACCTTGTCCATGGGCATTCGTCACGGCTTTGGCTTGTGGTTGCAACCCGTGATCCAGAGTCAGGGATGGACGCGTGAAAACTTCGCCTTTGCCATCGCGATCCAGAATTTGTGTTGGGGCTTCTTCGGCATCTTTGCTGGCATGCTGGCTGACCGGTTTGGCGCATTCAAGGTGCTGGTGGCAGGTGGACTCATCTACGCCCTCGGTCTGGCCGGCATGGCTCTCGCCCCCAACACGCTGCTGTTTACCTTGTCTGCTGGCGTGCTCATTGGCATGGCCCAGGCAGGCACCACCTACGCCGTGGTGTATGGCGTGATTGGTCGGCAGATTTCAGCGGAAAAGCGCTCATGGGCCATGGGTGTTGCCGCTGCCGCAGGCTCTTTCGGCCAGTTCCTGATGGTGCCCACTGAGGGCTGGCTGATCACCAACCTCGGGTGGCGCGAAGCGCTTTACGCACTGGCCGCTGCCGCCCTCCTCATCGCACCATTGGCCATCTGGTTGCGTGAGCCCGGATTTGGCAGCTCGACACCGGTCAAGCGTGAGCAGACCATTGGGCAAGCCTTGAAGGAGGCGTTCTCGTATCCGAGCTTCCAGTTGCTGATGGCAGGCTATTTCGTCTGCGGTTTCCAGGTGGTGTTCATCGGTGTTCACATGCCCAGCTACCTGAAAGACAAGGGGCTGCCCCCAGAAGTGGCGAGCTACGCACTGGCGCTGATTGGCTTGTTCAATGTGTTTGGCACTTACTTCGCAGGCTCACTGGGGCAAAAAATGCCCAAGCGTTTCATCCTGAGCTTCATCTACCTCGCACGTGCGGTGGCGATTGTGGTCTTCCTGCTGGTGCCACTGACTCCCATGAGTGTGTATGTTTTCTCCGCCGTGATGGGCGTGCTGTGGCTTTCAACAGTGCCCCCTACCAATGCCGTGATTGCGCAGATTTTCGGCGTGGCGCACATGTCCATGCTGGGTGGTTTTGTGTTCTTCAGCCACCAGATCGGCTCCTTCATGGGCGTATGGCTGGGCGGCTTGCTGTATGACCGGACCGGCAGCTACGACATCGTCTGGTACATGGCCATTGCGCTGGGCGTGTTTGCCGGATTGGTGAACCTGCCTGTGCGAGAGAAAGCCATTGTGCGCGCACCGGTCAGCGCATGAGCCTTGGCATGAGTGATCACCCCACCTCTGCATCGGCTGCAAAGCCTTGGCTTCGCAGACTGGCCGGGCTGGCGATGGTCATGCTCTTGCTGGGGGTTTTTCTCATGTACACGCAGCCCGAGTTCATGATGCAGATGGCCAACCAGGTCTGGGCCTGCTTCTGATGCGGGCAGTCCTTCCCGCGATGAATGCACACGTGGAGTCACCTCCTTCTGATTGGGTACTGCGCTGGGCCGCAGGGGTTGCTGCTGGGGCCACAGTGCTGGATGTCGCGGGTGGCACAGGGCGGCATGCCCGCGTGTTTGCATCACAAGGCTGCCAAGTCACTTTGGTGGACATCTCTGCAGCGGCCTTGTCGCAAGCCCGCCAGATTACTGGTGTCGAGGTCATGCAGGCCGACCTGGAAAGCGCCCCCTGGCCTTTTCAAGCTGCGCAGTTCGATGCGGTGGTGGTCACAAACTACCTCTGGCGTCCGCGCTTTGAAAATCTGCTGGCCTCCCTCAAACCCGGCGGCTTGCTCATCTACGAAACCTTCGCCAGCGGACAGGAAACGATTGGACGCCCATCGCGACCCGAATTTCTGCTGGAGCCGGGCGAATTGCTGCAACGTTGCGAGGCATTGCATGTACTGGCCTACGAGAATTTGCGCCTTTCCAACCCCGACCGGTTTGTGCAGCGCATCTGTGCTCGCCCCGATTGATGCAGCGCGGGCTGGTCAAGCCCCCGCTTTTCTTCACAATCCCTTGCCTGAACAGCCTGCTTTACCCCGTTAAAATGGCCGGATGAAACAAATCCAAGGCAGCATCGTCGCTCTCGTCACCCCCATGCTCGAAGATGGCAGCGTGGACTACCCCACCCTGCGCCAGTTGATTGACTGGCACATCACCGAAGGCACCGATTGCATCGGTGTGGTGGGCACCACGGGCGAGTCCCCCACGGTCAATGTGGAAGAGCATTGCGAAATCATCCGCGTCTCGGTCGAGCAGGCCAAAGGCCGTGTGCCGGTCATGGCGGGTTGCGGGGCCAACTCCACCGCCGAGGCCATAGAGCTCGCCAAATTCGCCAAGAAGGTTGGTGCCGACTGCCAGTTGCAAGTCGTGCCCTACTACAACAAACCCACGCAAGAAGGCCAATACCAGCACTTCAAGGCCATTGCCGAGGCCACAGGCGATCTGCCCATCGTCCTCTACAACGTGCCGGGCCGTACCGTGGCCGATATGGCACACGACACGGTGATGCGTCTGGCGCAAATCAACGGCATCGTCGGCATCAAGGAAGCTACAGGCAATATTGAGCGTGCGCAGTGGCTCATCAACGAAGCGCCCAAGGGATTTGCCGTTTACTCGGGTGATGATCCCACCGCCGTGGCACTCATGCTGTGCGGCGGACAAGGCAACATCAGCGTCACGGCGAACATCGCACCGCGCCTGATGCACGAGTTGTGCATGGCCGCGATCGCTGGCAAACGCGATGAAGCCATGACCATCCAGCGCCGTCTCATGCCCGTGCACAAGCACCTGTTCGTGGAGGCCAACCCCATCCCCGTGAAATGGGCCATGACCCGCATGGGCAAGTGCGGCCCAACATTGCGTCTGCCCATGACGCAACTCACCGCTGGCAATCAGCTCGTGGTAGAGGCAGCCCTCAAGTCTGCCGGTTTGATCTGATATTTGAGACAGTCAGGAAATTCATGAAGCGTTTATCTGCCCCAGTCAAACTCACCACGGTGCTGGCCGTTGCTGCGCTCGCCGCAGGCTGCTCTGTTCTTGAGTCAGACAAAGTGGAATACAAAAGTGCGGGCAAGGCCCCGCCTCTTGATATCCCCCCCGACCTGACCAAGATAGCCAACGATCCGCGCTATGCCATTCCCAGTTCGGGATCAGTTTCCGCCTCAGGGTTTGAAAACCGCGCGGCAACAAGCGTGGGCACAGCACCCGATGCATTGGGTGACGTGAAGATTGAACGTCTGGGCAATCAGCGCTGGCTTGTTCTCTCCCAGACGCCCGACAAACTCTGGGACTCGTTGGTTGATTTCTGGAAAGACAACGGTTTCATCCTGACTTCTCAGGACAAGGCTGTTGGCATCATGGAAACCGACTGGGCTGAAAACCGGGCAAAAATTCCGCAGGATTTCATCCGCAAAACCATCGGCAAAGTTCTTGATGTCCTGTACTCCAGCGCAGAGCGTGACAAGTTCCGCACCCGCGTTGAGCGCAATGCACAAGGTCAGACTGAGATTTTCATCACCCACCGCGGAATGCAGGAAGCCGAGAGAAAGGCGACGGGTGGCACGGAGATTTCCTGGATGCCCCGTCCAAGCGATCCCGAGCTGGAGGTGGAATTCCTGCGCCGTCTCATGATCAAGCTCGGATCAAGCACCGAAAAGGCCGGCGCTGCCGTGGCATCAGCGAGCGGTGGAAAAACAGCTTCCGAGTTGGGCAAGCTTGCTGGACTGCCCGTCTTGAATGTGGCAGACAACTTCGAGCGTGCCTGGCGTCGCGTTGGCCTGTCGCTGGATCGCACCGGTTTTACAGTTGAAGACCGTGATCGCTCGAAAGGCTTGTACTTCGTGCGTTACGTTGAGTCCAGCGACAACGAGAAGAACGAACCAGGATTCTTTGCGCGAATGTTTGGCGGTTCGTCTGCCAGCAAAGGCCCAGTCAAATACCAGATCGCCGTCAAAGCTCAAAACCAGGCCACAACGGTATCCGTACTGAATGACAAGGGCAATCCAGAAACATCCGCTGTTGCCGAGCAAATTCTGAAACTCATTCGCGATGATCTGAAATAAGCCCGATCAAAGGCAACAAAAAAGCCGCTGGATTCCAGCGGCTTTTTGCATTCCTGCCGCATGTCGCGGCAGGAATCGGGAACGTTCTCAGGCGGCTTCGCCGTACACCGTCACGCCGATTTCAACGACCACATCAGTGTGCAAGGCCACGCTGACATTGCTGTCGCCGACAACCTTGATGGGGCCATTGGGCATGCGAACCTGGGCCTTGGCCACTGCGTAGCCCAGCTTTTTCAGCTCTTCGGCAACGTCGTAGTTGGTCACGGAGCCAAACAAGCGACCGTCCACACCGGCTTTCTGGGTGATCTTCACCACAGTGCCGCCCAACTTTTCGCCTTGGGCCTGGGCTTCAGAAAGCTTGGCAGCAGCGGCTTTTTCGAGCTCTGCACGCTTGACTTCGAATTCCTGGATGGCGGATTGGGTGGCACGCTTGGCTTGTTTGGTGGGGATCAGGAAGTTGCGGGCATAGCCGTCCTTGACCTTGACGACATCGCCGAGGTTACCGAGGTTGACCACTTTTTCGAGAAGAATGACTTGCATGTTCTGTTTCCTTCCTCAGTCTCAGACGCGGTGCTGGTCGCTGTAGGGCAACAGGGCCAGGAAGCGGGCGCGCTTGATGGCGGTGTTGAGCTGACGCTGATAGATGGCGCGGGTGCCGGTCAGGCGGGCGGGAATGATCTTGCCGTTTTCAGCGATGAAGTCACGCAGGGTGTCCACATCTTTGTAATCGATCTCTTCGACACCGGTCACGGTGAAACGGCAGAAACGCTTGCGCTTGAACAGGGCGTTCTGGTTGTTGCGCTTGGGACGCTTGTCCTTGTTGAATTTCTTGAATCCGACCATGGGACTCTCCTAAATAGGTTGAACTGGGTTCAAATCAAAATGGGTGATTTCGAAAATCAGGCCTTTGCCAGACCGTGCCGGGGCGAGAAACCCCTCGAACCTTCCTGCTGCACCGAGCGGCGCTGCGACCAGGCGTTCTGCCAAGGTGCCAAAGCCCTTGGCTTTGAGAACGATCCGGACGCTGCGTATTCCGCTGGCATCGTCTTGACGGCCTTCGTGTTCCAGGAGGATGTCTGCCACGGGCAGACCCGCCGGGGTGTATCGCAGAGCGCTTGACTCGGTGATACGGGCTGTCAGGACAAGCTGGTTGATGTCGGACACGGCCTGAAAACTCAGGCGGCTGCGGCTTCCTGCTGGGCCTTGCGGGCCTCTTCGCGCTCAACCTGTTTCATCATGGTGGAAGCGCCGGTTTCGGCTTTCTTCTTCTGGACGGTCAGGTGACGCAGCACGGCATCGTTGAACTTGAAGGCATGCTCCAGTTCACCCATCACGGCCTGGTCGGCTTCGATGTTGATGCACAGGTAATGGGCCTTGGCCAGCTTGTTGATCTGGTAAGCCAGTTGACGGCGGCCCCAGTCTTCCACACGGTGCACGCTGCCACCGCCTGCGGTGATCATGCCCTTGTAACGCTCCAGCATGGCCGGAACCTGCTCGCTTTGATCCGGGTGGATCAGCAAGACGATCTCATAATGACGCATAGACACTCCTTCTGGTTGGTATCCGCCCCAGCGTCGGTTGGGTGCGGAAAGGCAAAACGCGCATTATAGCCTGCCCGATTCAGGATGCCATTCGCCGCGTCTCCACAAGGCTCCATGCCCACCCCAGGAGCAATCCGGCCATCACGCCAAAAATACCTCCGGCCATCGGATCAATGCCCATCCATCTCACGGGCTGACCCAACCATCCGTTTCCATGCGCCATGCATGCGGATGTCACGGCCAGACCGGACAACATCGCTGCAAGCGCTGCTCTGCGGGTGGTTCGGCTCCAGCACAAGCCAAGCACCATCACAGGAAAGAACGTAGCCGCCGCCAGCGAGAAGGCGTACGAGATCCAACTCAGGATGTTGACCGACCTGTGGGCGGCAATCCAGGTAGCCACAAGCGCTACCAGCAGCAAGAGCATCTTGGAAACCATGACTTTGCGGATCGGGTCCGTGTTGTTGTCCTTGCCGGCGTAGTAGCCATCATGAGCCAGCGCATTGGAGAGCGTCAGCAAGAGCCCATCCGCA
>JBJOKU010000074.1:0-6789 GCA_046045925.1 Pseudomonadota bacterium | reverse complement strand
GATGACGACGCTGGCTTATCGCCTCTGAAGAGAAGCGCAAGGAGCCTCTGAAGCCCCCTCACAACGGCGCTCGCCAGCCTCAAGCCTCGACCAGATCAAATCCGGTGGTGATTTCTGCCGTCTTGCCCAGCATGATGCTGGCCGAGCAGAATTTGTCGTGGCTGAGCGCAATCGCGCGCTCCACCGCCTGCGCGGGCACGCCTTTGCCGGTCACGGTGAATTGCATGTGGATTTTGGTGAACACCTTGGGGTCAACCGCTGCACGTTCGCTGCTGATCTTGACCGAGCAGCCCCGCACGTCGTGGCGGCCACGCTTGAGGATCATCACCAAGTCATAGGCGGTGCAACCGCCCGTGCCCGCCAGCAACATTTCCATGGGGCGCGGGGCCATGTTCGCGCCACCAATGCCACCCGGTTGCTCAGGCGGGGCTCCGTCCATCATCACGGCGTGGCCTGAGCCGGTTTCGGCCAGAAAACCCATGCCTGACTTTGCGCCTGTGTTGCCGGTCCAGCTGACGGTGACTTCCATGTGATTCGATTCCTGTTGAATATCTGACAAAACTTGTATCCAATTTTTGCGATGCAGCAAAACCTAGGGTTTTCTCGCATAAACTGCACTCAAGACGTATTTTGCTCGAGATTCTTCTTCAAGCACTGCACGTCACCGATTGTCTCCTCCACCCTCCAACGAGGTGGTTCGCCCCGGCCCACAAGGCGCGGGGCTTTTTTCTGGGCGCGCCGTTCGGGGCTTTATCATCACAGCATGACCAGCAAGCCCTCCCGCCAATCTGCCCCGGCCAAGGCCGCCTCAGCTGCCGCCAAACTCAAGCCGGCCGATTACCTCAAGCGCATTCTCAATGCCCGCGTGTATGACGTGGCGGTGGAATCCGACCTCGTTCCCGCTAAAAACCTGAGCCGACGCTTACACAACAAGGTGCTCCTGAAGCGCGAGGACCAGCAACCGGTGTTCAGCTTCAAGCTGCGCGGCGCGTACAACAAGATGGCGCACCTCACGGCCGAGCAGCTCAAGAAGGGTGTGATCTGCGCCTCCGCCGGCAACCACGCCCAAGGTGTCGCACTGGGTGCCACGCGCCTGGGCACCAAAGCCGTGATCGTGATGCCCACCACCACGCCCCAGCTCAAGGTGGACGCGGTGAAGAGCCTCGGCGGCGAAGTGGTGCTGTTTGGCGACAGCTACTCCGATGCCTACGGCCACGCGATTGAACTGGAAAAGAAGCAGGGCCTGACCTTTGTCCACCCCTTTGACGACCCCGACGTGATCGCGGGCCAGGGCACAGTGGCCATGGAAATGCTGCGCCAGCACCAGGGCCCGCTCGACGCGGTGTTCGTGGCCATTGGCGGTGGCGGCCTCATTGCGGGCGTGGCCAACTACATCAAGGCTGTGCGCCCAGAGGTGAAGGTCATTGGCGTGCAGATGAACGACTCCAACGCCATGGTGCAGTCCGTCAAGGCGAAAAAGCGTGTCACCCTGCCCGACGTGGGCCTGTTCTCAGACGGCACTGCCGTCAAGCTCGTGGGCGAAGAAACCTTCCGCGTGAGCAAAGACCTGGTGGACGGCTACATCGAGGTGGACACCGACGCCGTGTGCGCTGCCATCAAGGACGTGTTCGTGGACACGCGCTCCATCGTCGAGCCTGCCGGTGCGCTGGCCGTGGCCGCGATCAAGCAATACGTGGCCACGCACAAGACCAAGGGCGAAACCTACGCTGCCATCCTCTGCGGCGCGAACATGAACTTCGACCGCCTGCGCTTCGTGGCCGAACGCGCCGAAGTGGGCGAAGAACGCGAGGCGCTGCTGGCCGTGACCGTGCCCGAAGAGCGCGGCAGCTTCCGCCGATTCTGCGAAACCATCGGCACTCTGCCCGGCGGGCCGCGCAACGTGACCGAGTTCAACTACCGCATCAGCGACACGGCCAAGGCCCATGTGATGGTGGGCCTGACGACGCAGGGCAAAGGCGAGAGCGGCAAGATCGCCGCCACCTTCACCAAGAAGGGTTTTGCCACGGTGGACCTCACCCATGATGATCTGGCCAAGGAGCACATCCGCCACATGGTGGGCGGCCACTCGCAACTGGCCAAAGACGAGCGCCTGCTGCGCTTCGTGTTCCCCGAGCGGCCCGGCGCGCTGATGAAATTCCTCAACGCCATGCGCCCCGGCTGGAACATCTCGCTGTTCCACTACCGCAACCAGGGCGCGGACTATGGCCGCATCCTCGTGGGCGTGCAAGTGCCCAAGGCCGACAGCAAGGCTTTTTCTGCCTTTCTCAAAGAGTTGGGCTACCCCTACGTGGAAGAAACCAACAACCCGGCCTACCGGATGTTTTTGCAAAGCTGAGCAGCATGGGCGTTTCACTCGAAGGCCAACTCGTCGTCGCCATCTCCTCGCGGGCGCTGTTTGACTTTGAAGAAGAAAACCGCATCTTCGACGAACGCGCCGACAAGGCCTACATGCAGCTCCAGCTGGAGCGGCTGGACGTGCCGGCCAAGCCCGGCGTGGCCTTTTCGCTGGTCAAGAAGCTGCTCGCCTTCAACGACGAGCAGACCAAGCGCGTCGAGGTGGCCATCCTCTCGCGCAACGATCCGGTCAGCGGCATGCGCGTTTTTCGCTCGGCGCGGCACTACGGGCTGGACATCCAGCGTGGCCACTTCACGCGCGGGCAGCCGCCGTTTCGCTACCTCAAGCCGCTCAATGCCAACCTGTTCCTGAGTGCCCACGGGGCCGATGTGCGCGGCGCACTGGCCGCCGGATTCCCTGCCGCCAGCGTTTATCCCAGCAGCAAGCAGGCCAGTGACGCACACCCCAGCGAAGTGCGCATCGCATTCGACGGCGACGCCGTGCTGTTCTCTGACGAGGCCGAGCGCGTCTATCAATCGCAGGGGCTGGGCGCTTTTCAACAACACGAAGCCAGCAAGGCCGGATTGCCGCTCAACCCCGGCCCGTTCAAGCCTTTTCTCGAAGCCTTGCACCGGCTGCAAAACGCGGGCAAACCCGACATGCGCATCCGCACGGCACTGGTCACGGCCCGCAGTGCGCCCGCGCACGAACGCGCCATCCGCACCCTGATGAACTGGCACATTGAGGTCGATGAAGCCATGTTCCTCGGCGGTCTGCCCAAAGGCGAATTCCTGCGCGAGTTCGAGCCCGACTTCTTCTTTGACGACCAAACCGGCCACATCGAATCGGCCGCACAGCACGTGCCTGCGGGGCATGTGGCCAGCGGCGTGAGCAACGCCTGATTGGCCATCGGCAGGTATTGTCAAAGTCTGGTAAATGCGGGTAAAGAACGTGCCCAGGGCCTTGAGCAACCAGAGTTTGACCTTAATCTTGCTGTGTCGTCATTCACCAAGGAGTTATTCATGAAATCCGCCAAATACACCGTTGCCGCCAGCTTCATTGCCGCTTCTGCCCTCGCATTGGGCCTGAGCGTCGGCGCTTCAGCCCAAACCACGCCAACACCCGGCGCTGGCCCCGGCCAGCATGAGCACCACCATGAAGGACGTGGCGGCCACGGAATGAAACGCATGGACAAAGATGGAGACAAGGCACTCAGCCGTGATGAAGTCAAAGGCCATCCTCATCTGGAAAAAGACTTTGACTCCATCGACACCAACAAGGACGGCAAACTCAGCCCCGACGAAATGAAGGCGTTTGGCCAAAAGATGCGTGAGCAGCGCAAGGCCGATGGCAAAGGCCCTAACCACGGTAGCCCCATGAGCCGACTCGATGCCAACAAGGACGGCAAGGTCAGCCGCGAAGAGGCCAAGGGCCACCCGATGCTGGAAAAGAACTTTGACCGCATCGATGCCAACAAGGATGGCCTGCTCACCGAAGAAGAGATCAAGGCGGCCAGGAAAACTGAAATGGAAGCTCGCATGAAAAACAGGGCCGAAGGTAGTAAGTAAGCGCCAACAAATCAGATTCGGGACGCGATTCACCGCTCGCCGCCCAACAGTCCGCCCGGAGCAAAGCCCGTGACCTGGCAGCCCCGCCAAGCCACGGTTTCGCGGGGCTGTTTCACGTCCGGCCCGGATGGCGGGCTACGGTATCATGGCGGCTCACTTTTCCCCTGACCGTCACCCCCCAGGAATCGTCTCGCCGTGCGCCTTTCGTCCATCAAACTCGCGGGCTTCAAATCCTTCGCCGAACCCACCACTTTCCAGCTTCCTGGCCAATTGGTCGGCGTGGTCGGGCCCAACGGCTGCGGCAAGTCCAACATCATGGATGCGGTGCGCTGGGTGCTGGGCGAGAGCCGCGCCAGCGAGTTGCGTGGCGAATCCATGCAAGACGTGATCTTCAACGGCACCACCGTCCGCAAGCCCGCATCGCGCTCCTCGGTTGAGCTTGTCTTCGACAACGCCGACCATCGCGCTGGGGGCCAGTGGAGCCAGTTCACCGAAATCGCGGTCAAGCGTGTGCTCACGCGCGACGGCACTTCCAGCTACTACATCAACAACCAGCCGGTGCGCCGCCGCGACGTGCAGGACGTGTTTCTCGGCACGGGCCTCGGCCCCCGCGCCTACGCCATCATTGGCCAGGGCACGATCAGCCGCATCATCGAGTCCAAGCCCGAAGAATTGCGCCTGTTCCTCGAAGAAGCCGCAGGTGTTTCCAAGTACAAAGAGCGCCGCCGCGAGACGGAAAACCGCCTGTCTGACACCCGCGAAAATCTCACCCGCGTGGAAGACATCCTGCGCGAGCTCAACGCCAATCTGGAAAAGCTCGAAAAGCAGGCCGAAGTGGCCGCCCGCTACAACGAACTGCAATCGAGCAGCACGCTCAAGCAGCACCAGTTCTGGTACTTGAAGCAGCAAGACGCACAGGCCGAGCAGCAAAAGATCAAGGTCGATGCCGATGCCGCCGCCAACAGGCTCGAAGAGCGCGTGGCCGAACTGCGCCGGGTCGAGAGCGACCTGGAAACCATCCGCCAGTCGCACTACGCCGCAGGCGATGCCGTCAACCAGGCCCAGGGGCTGCTGTATGAAGCCAGCGCCGAAGTGGGCAAGCTCGAAGCCGAGATCCGCTACGTGGTCGAAGCCCGGCAGCGCGTCGAGCAGCGCCTCGCTCAACTCAAAGAGCAAGCCCTGCAATGGGCCGGTCGCAAGGAGCAGGCCACGGCCGAGCTGGAGCAGTTGGCCGGGCAGCAGGTGAGTGCCGAGGAGAAAGCAGAAATCCTCGCCGCCCAAACCGAAGAACAGACCTCGCAACTGCCCGCCCTCGAAGACGCGCTGCGCCAGGCGCAGGCCAAGGCCAACGAGCAGCGTGGCAGCGTCACACAGGTGCAGCAGCAGATCCAGGTGCTGGCCGCCGAGCAACGCCACATCGAAGAGCAAAGCCGCCAGTTGCAGACGCGCCGCGAGCGCCTGTCTGCCGACAAGAATGCACTGGCCGCGCCCGACGAGCAACGCCTCGTCAACCTGCAAGAGCAGCACACCCAGGCCGCCGAACAGCAGCAAGAGGCCGATGCCCGTCTGCACGAACTGCAAGACCTCGTGCCCCAGCTCGACGAAGACCGCCGCGCCAAGCAGCTCGCGATGAACGCCGAGAATGCCCGCCGCGCCGAGCTGGCTGCGCGCATCGAGGCCCTCAACGCCCTGCAGGAGAAGGTCAAGACCGATGGCCGCCTCAAGCCCTGGCTGGCCAAACACGGGCTCGACGGCATGCAGGGCCTGTGGAGCCGGCTGCACATCGAGCAAGGCTGGGAAAACGCCCTCGAAGCCGCCCTGCGTGAACGCCTCAATGCCCTGCAGGTATCGCGCCTGGAGATGGTGCGCGCCTTTGCCAGCGACACGCCGGCCGCCAAACTGAGCTTCTACACACCGCCCGCCGCTGGCGTGGCTGCACCGACCAGCGCGATGCCCCGCCTCGCCGACCTGCTGCGTGTGAACGACGCGGGCCTGCAAGCCCTGCTGGCCGATTGGCTGAACGGCTGCTACACCGCGCCAAGCCTGGAAGAAGCACTCACCCTGCGCGACAAGCTGCATGGCGGTGAAGAGATTTATGTGAAGAGCGGCCACGCCGTCACCCGCCATTCGGTCTGCTTTTACGCGCAAGACTCCGAACAAGCCGGTCTGCTGGCCCGCGCCCAGGAAATCGAGAACCTGCAAAAGGAACAGCGTGCGCAAAACCTGATTGCCGAAGAAAGCCACAGCGCGCTGGTGCGTGCCGAGACTGCTTATGCCGAGGCCAGCCAGCGCCTGCAGACCGCCCGCGTGCAGGCCACCCAAGCCCAGACCCGCGCCCACGAATTGCAAGTGGAACTGCTGCGCCTGACGCAGCTCACCGAGCAAACCCGCGCGCGCGCCAGCCAGATCGAAGGCGATCTGTCAGAGGTTCATGCCCTGCTCGACGAATTGCAGGAGCGCCGTGTCAGCGCCGAAGCCCGTTTTGAAGAACTCGACATGCAACTGGCCGACAGCCAGGAGCGCCACGCCCAGTTGGACGAGCGCGTGATCGATGCCGAGCGCCTGCTCTCCCAAGCCCGCGAGCAGGTGCGCGCGCTGGAGCGTCAGGCGCAAGAGGCGCAGTTCGCCCACCGCAGCCTGCAATCGCGCCAGCAGGAGCTGCAACGCGCCATCGAAACCGCACAGCAGCAGGCACAAACGCTGGTCACCGAAGAGCAACGAGCAGCCGATGAAATGACGCGCCTGACCGACGCTGCCGCGCAGGCTGGCCTGCAAAACGCGCTGGCGCTCAAGCTCGAGCGCGAAGCCAAGCTGGGTGCTCTGCGCAGCCAGTACGACGACCTCACCGCCAAACTTCGCGCCACC
>JBJOKU010000073.1:0-6796 GCA_046045925.1 Pseudomonadota bacterium | reverse complement strand
CCTTGCCGATGAAGCTGCCACGGCGGGCCACAGCAGGGGGCACCACGCGCACGCCGGTGGCGGCCATTTCCTGTGCGCTCAAGTCGGCGAACTTGGTGGGCACTTTGTCGTAAAAGCCCAGGTCACCGGCACGGATGATTTCGTTGTCACGCAGGCGGAAAGACAGCAGCACGGCCTTCTTGATCCACTGGTGCGTCGTCCATTTGCCGACGCTTTCGCGGGTGGCCACGCGCAGGCGGCCCGCGTTGAGTTCGCCAATGATGTGCTCAACGGCATCGGCCACTTCCTTGGGGTGCGACTTGAGGGAGATGTTGGCGCGGTCGTCCCACGCGGCGTTGATGATGGCTTCGAGTTGTGCAGACATGATGATCGTTGGATTGGCGAGAGTTACTTGGAGAATTTCTGGATGAATTCGGCAATGCGTGCGGCGGCTTCGGTGCATTCAGCAGTGGGGGCCACCAGCGCCATGCGCACACGGCCTGCGCCGGGATTGACCCCGTCCACTTCACGGGCCAGATAGCTGCCGGGCAGAACGGCCACATTGTATTGGGCGAGCAGTTCGCGGGCGAACTCGGTATCGCTTCCCCCCAGCACATGGGCGGGCACCCCGGCCCAGAGATAGAAGCTTGCGTCGGGCAGGGCCACGTCCATCACCGCGCTCAGGATGGGGGTGACGGCGGCGAATTTGTCGCGGTACATCTGGCGGTTGTCCACCACATGCTGCTCGTCGTTCCAAGCGGCAATGCTGGCCGCCTGCACCACCAGACTCATGGCGCTGCCGTGGTAGGTGCGGTAGAGCAAGAAGGCTTTGAGCAGGGCTGCATCACCCGCCACAAACCCGCTGCGCATGCCCGGCACATTGCTGCGTTTGGACAGGCTGGTGAGCATGACGAGATTCTTGAAATCGGTGCGACCCAGTTTGAGGGCCGCCTCCAGCCCGCCCAGCGGCGGTTCGTCACGGAAGTAGATTTCGCTGTAGCACTCGTCGCTGGCGATCACAAAGCCGTATTTGTCCGACAGGGCGAAGAGCTTTTCCCACTCGGGCAGCGGCATCACCGCGCCGGTGGGGTTGCCGGGCGAGCAGGTGAAGATGAGTTGCGTCTTTTCCCAAACCGATTCGGGCACGCTGTCCCAGTCCACGGCGAAGTTGCGCTCGGGCACGCTGGGCGCGTAATGCACCTGCGCACCGGCCAGCAGAGCCGCGCCCTCGTAGATTTGGTAGAACGGGTTCGGGCATATGACGGTTGCGCCCTCGCGCGTGGGGTCAATCACTGTTTGCGTCAGCGCAAACAGCGCCTCGCGCGAGCCGTTGACTGGCAGAACTTGAGTGGCCGGGTTGAGTGCTACGCCATAGCGCCGCTGCATCCAGCCCGCGCATGCTTGCTTGAAAGCCGCTTCGCCACCCGTGGCCGGATAGCCCGACAAGCCCTTGAGGTTGCCGCACAGGGCGTCTTCAATCAGCTTGGGCGTGGCGTGTTTGGGTTCGCCAATGCCGAGGCTGATGGCGCGGTAATTCGGGTTGGGTGTGACGCCTTGCGTCAGAGCCTTGAGCCGCTCGAAAGGGTAGGGCTGTAGGCGGGAAAGCAGGGGATTCATGCCCCCGATTATCCCCGCTCAGAAGCCCGTGTTCGGGCCGAGTCAGGCAATCGTGACGACTACCGGCGTATGGTCGCTCGGGCGCTCGTTCTTGCGCGGGGCTTTGTCCACCACGCAGGCTAGCAGCGCAGGTTTGAGGGCTTCGCTGATGAGGATGTGGTCGATGCGCAGTCCGCGATTGCGGCGAAAGCCCATTTCACGGTAATCCCACCATGAAAAACTCTTCTCGGGCTGTTCAAATTGGCGGAAAGCGTCGGTGAGGCCAAGGTCGAGCAAGGCCTGGAAGTGTTCGCGTTCTTCCACGGTGTGGTGGATGGTGTCTTTCAGCGCAACGGGGTCGTAGCTGTCGCGGTCTTCGGGGGCGATGTTGAAATCGCCCATCAGCACCAGCTTGCCGTGGGTTTGCAGCTCGGCGCGCAGCCACTCCCGCAGGGCATCAAGCCAGCGCATCTTGTAGGCGAATTTTTCGCTGCCCGGCTCCTGCCCATTGGGAAAATAGCAACCCACCACGCGCACGCCGTCCAACGTGCCTGCGATCACGCGGGCCTGTTCGTCGGCAAAACCGGGGATGTTTTTCACCACATCGCTGGCAGGGCTCTTGGAAATCAGCGCCACGCCGTTGTAGGTTTTCTGGCCGAAATACGCCACCTGGTAGCCCGCAGCCTCAATGGCGGCAGCGGGAAACTTGTCATCCGTGCACTTGGTCTCTTGCAGCACCAGCGCATCGACCGGATTGGCGGCGAGCCAGTCCAGCAGTTGCGGCAGGCGCACGGTGAGGCTGTTGACGTTCCAGGTGGCGAGTTGCATGAACGGTCTCAAATGTGCAGCCAGGCCAGCACACCGATGGTCACACCAATGCCACCCATGCCGAACATGCCGTACTCCAGCCATTTCTTCTTGGTCAGCAGGGCAATGGCGGCCAGCGCGATGGCCACTTGCAGGGCAGTGGTGGCCTGGGCCCATCGGTGGTGCTCGTGCATCTGGTCGTCGGACTTTTTGTCCCAGTCCTTGGCATCGGCTTCGAGCTTTTCGGCCACGACCTTGATTTCGTTCTTTTCTTTTTCGTAGCGGTCAATCTTGGCCTGGTATTTCTCGCGGGCATCGGCGCTGGTGGTCAGGTCGCGCGAGATTTCTGCCAGCGATTGCTTGGTGCTCTTGGACTGGAAGTAGTTCCACTGGTTGGAGGCTTCGGTTTTCTTGAGCGCGGCGTTGTTCTTGTACAAGCCAGCATTGGCCTGTGTGGCACCGCCCATATAGCCGTAGAGCGCACCCACCGTGGCGATGATGGCGGTGAACAGCGCGATCTGGTTGGTCATTTTGCGGTCGTGTTCGTCGCCATGGTCGTGGCCATGACCGCCGTGGGCGGCATGCTCCAGCTCGTGGTCGTGGGGGCCATGGACGTGGAAACCGTGTCCGGACATGGATTTTTCTCCTGAGTAAAAAACCAGCCCGGTCTCAGTGGGGCTGGCGGTCAAACGTGACGAAACTGTACTTCAATCCCTGTGCATTTTCGTGACTGCTGCGCGAAACCTCTTGCCACTCGGGGCCAAGCGCGGGGGCGTGCGCGTCGCCCGTGTAGTCGGCATCGATCTGGGTCATCACGACCCGTTGCGCCAGGGGCAGGGCCTGTGCGTAGATTTGTGCGCCGCCGATGATCCATACAGTCTCAGCGTCTGAGCAAGAGTGCATGGCGGTTGGCAGGCTGCCCGTCACCTCGGCACCCTCGGCCACCCAATCAGATTGGCGGGTGATCACGATGTTGCGACGGCCTGGCAAGGGGCGGAATCGCGGGGGGAGCGAATCCCAAGTTTTGCGGCCCATGATGACCGGGCAGCCTTGGGTGTGCTGCTTGAAGTGGGCCAGATCTTCCGGCAAGTGCCAGGGCATCACGCCATTGAGCCCGATCACGCGGTTGCGGGCCTGGGCCCAGATGAGGTGCAGCTTCATGCGCGAATTGTAGGTTTGCGCAGCAGCACAGCCGCAATGGCCGTACTCACGAAGACCACTGCCAGCCAGTCTTGCCAATGCGGCACTTCGCCGACGATCCAGGTGGCACTCAGCGTGCCGAGCATGGGCACTGCCATCACGCTCATGGCGCTGGTGGCTGGGGGCAGATTTTTGGCCATGCCAAACCAGATGATTTGCGCAAAGCCGTAATTCATGAAGATGCCCCAGACAATGCTCCACCAGAAGGCCTGCGAGTGTTGCAAGCCGGGCATCGGCTCCAGCACCAAGGCCATGAGCCACAGGCAGGCGCTGCCAAGCAGCATCATCCAGACGGTGAGCGCTTCAAGGCGCAGGGTGAGTTGTGCGCGGCGCATGAGCAAAGTGCCCACCGCCCAGCAGACTGCCGCACTCAGCATGAACACCACGCCCACAGGCTTGCCGCTCAAGGTGCTGATTTCATGCCAGGTGAGCAGGCCTACCGCCGCGCATACAGCCAGCACCGCAATGCCCACGCGGGCAGTGAGGCGTTCGCCAAACAAGGCCGCACCGATGAGCACCGTCCAGATGGGCATGGTGAAGCCCAGAATGGCGGCCCGGCCCGATGCGAGATGGCTCACGCCCAGAATGGCCAAGGTGTGCCAGCCCAGCACATTGGGCAGCCCCAAGCGTACTACGTCGCGCCATTCGTGAGCCGTGGGGCGCAGACGCACGCCCTGCCGCCAGTACCAGAGAGCCAGCCAGATTGCACCGCCCGTCATGGTGAGGGCACGGAAGTACAGCGGTGTCATCTCGCGCAGCGAGAACTTCATGATGGGCCAGTTCAATCCCCACATGAGGGTGAGCGCCATCAGCAGGCCGAGTTGCTGGCGATTGAGCACGTGAAAAATCAGCGGGCGGTCAGACCGCCACTGGCGCCTTGATGGCGGGGTGGCACTCGTAGCCCTGCACCTCGAAATCTTCATACTGGTAGTCGAAGATCGAGTCTGGTTTGCGCTTGATATTCAGCGTCGGGTAGGCGTAGGCCTGGGCCTGGCGGGAGAGTTGCAACTCGACTTGCTCGAAGTGGTTGCTGTAGATGTGGCAATCGCCACCCGTCCAGATGAAGTCGCCCACATCGAGGTTGCATTGCTGGGCCACCATGTGGGTGAGCAGGGCGTAGCTGGCGATGTTGAAGGGCACGCCAAGGAAGATGTCGGCGCTGCGCTGGTAGAGTTGGCAGCTCAGCTTGCCGCGCTCACCGGGGTTTTGCGGCGGGGCCACATAAAACTGGAAGAAGGCGTGGCAGGGCATGAGGGCCATTTTGTCGAGATCGGCCACGTTCCAGGCGCTCACGATGATGCGGCGCGAGTCGGGATTGCTTTTCAGCGTGTGGATGACCTGCGAAATCTGGTCGATATGGCCACCATCGGGCTTGGGCCAACTGCGCCACTGCACACCATAAACAGGGCCGAGGTCGCCGTCGGCTTTGGCCCATTCGTCCCAGATGGTGACGCCGCGTTCCTTGAGCCAGTTGTTGTTGGCCGAGCCCGTGAGAAACCAGAGCAGCTCAATGATGATGGACTTGAGGTGGACTTTCTTGGTGGTGACCAGCGGAAATCCATCGCTCAAGTCAAAGCGCATCTGGTGGCCAAACACGCTGACCGTGCCCGTGCCCGTGCGGTCGGCCTTTTTCACGCCCTGTGTGAACACATGGCGCATGAAGTCTTCGTACTGGGTGCGGACCGGTCGGCTCACACTTGCCTCAAGGTATTACTGAACCTTGGCTTTTGCGCGCAGCTTTTCTTGCAGCTTGGCCACGCTTTGCTGCTCAAGTTGCTGGCGAATCTGGTCTTTCACTTCTTCGAACTTGGGCAGATCAGCGGCATCGCGCGAATCGTCCAGGCGGATGACGTGGAAGCCGAACTTGGTGCGAACCGGGGTTTCGGTCATCTGGCCTTTGGTGAGCTTGACCATGGCTTGCGAGAACTCGGGGACGAAGCTGCTGGGATTAGCCCAATCGAGGTCGCCGCCTTTTTCACCCGAGCCGGTGTCTTTGGACTGCTTCTTTGCGATTTCGTCAAATTTGCCGCCTTTTTTCAGGCTCTCGATGATGGCCTTGGCTTCTTCTTCCTTGTCCACCAGGATGTGGCTGGCACGGTATTCCTTGGCATTGGCTGCCGCGAAACGGTCGTATTCGGCCTTGACGGCGGCATCATTCACGCCCGATTTCTTCTGTTCGTCGGCAATCAGTTCGCGGATGAGCAGGGTCTGGCGAGCCAGTTCAACCTGGTCTTTGTAGCTGGCCGAGTTTTGCAGTCCGCGAGCGGCGGCTTCCTGGGCCATGATTTCGCGCATGATGATTTCGTCTTTGAGCTGGGCTTCCATGTCCTTGGGAACGGCACGGTTGCTGCGGGCGATCTGGGCCTTGATGGCATCCAGGCGCGACATGGGCACGGCTTTGCCATTGACGATGGCGATATTCTGGGCTTGGGCGGTTGCAGCGGCCATCAGGGCGGCAGCAATGACGAGATGTTTGCGCATGGAATCCTCGGATTGGACAGAAATATGAAGTGGGAAGGCTATTGGGAGCGGCTTGCCGCAGGCTGAATTTCGATGGCCAGTGCGTGCAGGCCGCGTTCGACAAAGCAACGGGTGGCATCATACACAAGGCGGTGCTGGGCCACCCGTGACAGACCCGTAAATTTGGGTGAAGCGATTCGTACCCGGAAATGGGTTCCGTAGCCATGTTCTGCGCCGTTGACTTGGGCTCCGGCATGTCCGGAGTGGGCGGCTGATTCGTCAATGACCTCTACAAAATCGGGTGCGAGGGCATTAACCAGTGCCTGGTGCAGTTCTTCGGCTCGGGGCAACATCAGGAAACGCCGGAATCAGATTTGAGGTGACGGGCAATGTAAAAACCCTGTCCGGCCAAAAAGGCCAGCGGGAAGATGTAGCCCCAGAGCTTGAAGTTCACCCAGTCTTCGGTGCTGAAGGCGTAAGCCACGTAGCCGTTGATGATGCTCATGAACAGGCTGTACAGCACCCAGGCGATGTTGAGCTTGTGCCAAACCGCGTCGGGCAGCGGCAACTGGCTGCCGAGCAGGATTTTGAGAAAATTCTTGTTCATCACCCACAATCCGGCGGCCAAGGTCAGGGCCATGGCGGCGTACAGCACGGTGGGCTTCCACTTGATGAAAGTCTCGTCTTGCAGGAAAAGAGTGAGCGACCCGAACACCAGAATCAGCCCCAAAGACACTTTGTGGATAGTTTGCAG
>JBJOKU010000072.1:0-6807 GCA_046045925.1 Pseudomonadota bacterium | reverse complement strand
GTCGAGCGACACATCGAGCGAAAAGCGCAACGTGATGACCGACGCACCGCCCGAGCTGGACGATGACATCTGGTCAAGCCCCGGCATCTGGCCGAACTGCCGCTCCAGCGGTGCGGTGATGGAGGAGGTGACCACATCGGGGCTGGCACCGGGGTAGAGCGTGACCACCTGGATGGTGGGGTAGTCCACCTGCGGCAGGGCCGACACGGGCAGCAGCCGGTAGGCCAGCAGCCCCGAGATGAGGATGGCCACCATCAGCAACGAGGTCGCGATGGGGCGGAGGATGAACAGGCGAGAGAAGTTCATGTGCGGTCTGCCATCAACCGCCGTTGGCCCCGCGACGGCGTTGGCCGTCATTGCTGCCTTCTTTGCGCGGCGCGTCGTTGCTGCGCTGCGGGCGCGGCGCTGGGGTGATGGTTTCAACCTTCGCGCCTTCGCGCAGGCGGTCGGCACCGTCGGTTACCACTTTTTCGCCGGGCTTGAGTTCAGCGTCCACGCTCCACACATCGCCCTCTTGCGCCCCCAGCTTGATGCGCCGCATGTTGACCGTGCCATCGGGCTGCACCACGTACACAAACGTGCCTTGCGGGCCGCGCTGGATGGATGCATCGGGCACGGTGAGCACACCCTTGAGGGTGTCCACTTGCAGTTGCACGTTGACAAACTGGTTGGGCAACAGGGTGTTGTCCTTGTTGGCGAACTGGGCCTTGATCTTGAGCGTGCCGGTGGCGGGGTCGATGGCGTTGTCGGACGAAACGACTTGCCCGCTGGCCAGACGGCTCTTCATGTCGCGGTCCCAGGCTTCCACCGTGAGGCCGCCCTTGCCCTTCATCTGGCGCATCACGCGCTGCGCCTGCACCTCGGGGATGGCGAACACCAGCGCCATGGGCTGGGTTTGCGCCAGGGTGACGATGCCGTTGGCATCACTGCTGCGGGCCACCGTGCCCAAGTCCACTTGCTTCAAGCTGGCCACGCCGGTGATGGGGGCCGTGACCTTGGTGTACGAGAGCGAGAGTCGTGCGTTGTCTACAGCGCCTTGGTCAGCCTTGACGCTGCCTTCGAGCTGCTTGACGAGGGCTTCTTGCGTTTCAACTTGTTGGCGGGCAATGGCATCCTTGGCGAGCAGGTCCTTGTAGCGCTGCATGTCGAGCTGGGCGTTGCGCAGCTGGGCCTGGTCGCGCATGAGCTGGCCTTGGGCCTGCGCGAGTTGGGCCTCGTAGGCACGGCCATCGAGTTCAGCCAGCAACTGGCCCGCCTTGACGAGTTGCCCTTCCTTGAAGTGCAGGGCCTTGACCTCACCGTCAACCTTGGCGCGCACGATGGCGGTGTTTTGTGCACTCATGCTGCCCACCGCATTGATGAGCACGCGCACATCGTGTTGCTCCACTGCGCCTACTGCAACGGGTTGGGTACGGCTGCCGCCGCCAAAGCGTCGGCCACCTGCGCCACCGCTGCCCGCGTTACCGGGGTTGCCTGCTGCAGCCGATCCCGCCATCTGGGGGGCAGGTGCTGCCGGACTGCCTTGCGGATTAGCCGTGCGCTGCCACATCCACGAGGCCAGCAGAGTCAGCGCAGCAGTGCCAACAACAAGCAGGGCTGGGTGAATGCGGCCTGATTGGGTGTTCGCCGAGCAAGTTGACGATGGCAAGGGGGGGTGGAAATGCGGTTTCATGGGTGGCAGTCAGGAGGTGGCCGCCCATTATCAAACCCTTGTGTCAAAGCCCTGTAAAACGCGGGCTTTGTGTGGTTCAAACGAAACGTTGTGGCGAAAAGCGCTGCCAATCCACAGCGCCCGGCGACTTGCCGGCCATGAGGCTGGTGATGCCCTCGGCGGCTCCTTGGGCGAGTGTCCATCCCATGTCGCCATGGGCCATGTTGAGCCACACGCCCCGCTCGGACGTGGCACCAATGACGGGCAGACCATCGGGAGTGCAGACGCGGGCTCCGCTCCACTCTTGCACTTGTTGCATGTGGCATGCCCCCGGAAACCAGTCGAGCAGCACCTTGTAGAGCGTTTTGAGTGCGGCAAGGCGCTTGGCCGGAGTGGACGTGCCAATGAGGGCCACACCACCGGCCCGCACCCGCTGGCCCAGGCGGCTGATGTGAACGCGGTGCTGCATGTCAAAACAGGTGGTGCGCGGCGCATTGAGCGGTTCGCGGATTTGCGCGCTGATGCTGTATCCGTGGACCTCCACTTCGGGGAGGCCGGGGCAGACATCGGCCACCAGCAAGCCGCTGCCTTCGCCTGCGCACACCACCACGGCATCAAAGCTGTGGCTGTGGTGCATGCCATCGGAGGTTTGTACGTGCAGGGTGGCGGCATTGCCGGGTTTGAGGGGGGCAATCTTGTGATCAAAAAAGAACTGCACGCCCAGCGTGTCGCATTCTTTCTTGAGCAACAGGGCCACCTGGCGACAGTTGGCGGTTTTCTCTGCCGGGAAGTAAATGGCTCCGCTCACACTGGTGTCGGGGTTGAGCGCCAACTCGTGCTTGCGCAGGGCATCGGCATCGAGCAGCGAACAGGCAATGCCCTTGCCCTTGAGTTCGTCAACCAATGCAGCGCCCGCAGCCTGCTCCATCTCATGACGAAGCAGCACGGTGTAGCCCTCGGATTGCTCGAACTCGAGGCCCAGCTCGTGAGCCAGATCATCGAGCGCGTCGCCCGACACGCGGGCGAGTTGCAGCAGGGCGGCACGCTGCTCGGCATCGGCGGGGTTTTTGCCCGCACGCAGCCAGTTCCACAGCCATGCCCATTGGCGGCTGTGCATGCTGCGCCCAATGCGCATGCCGGACAAAGGCGACCAGAAATCGCGCCCATACACGGCACTCTGGCTGTTGAAAGCAAAGGCAGCCGCATAGGCGGGGCCTCGCATGCCGGTGATGGCGAAACTGGCCTCTTCGGCAGCGGTGCTGCGCTGCTCATAGACACTGACCTGATGGCCCTGGCGGGCCAAGGCATGGGCGGTGCTGATGCCGACGATACCGGCTCCGATGACCGCGACCCTCATGCCGTTCCCTCGAATGCAATACAAAAACTCATGCGGCCATTCTACGGGAGGCAATGTGCTGCTTTGCCCTCACAAACTGAGCAATAACTGTCACTTTTGAAAGACTTCGAGCAGCCTGTCGAGCCCGCCTTCGGTGATGGACACCATGGCTTGCTCGCGCACCTTGGGTTTGGCGTGATAGGCCACTGAAAGACCCGCCGCGCCCATCATGGGCAAATCGTTCGCGCCGTCGCCCATGGCGATGCATTGCTCGGGGCGAGCGCCCAACAGCGAGGCCACTTCCAAGAGCGTGCGGCGCTTTTCAGCGCCATCGCAAATGTCGCCCCAGCTTTGCTCGACCAAGCCGCCAGTGAGCACGCCGTCTTTGATTTCCAGAATATTGCTGCGTGTGTAGTCAATGCCCAAAAGCCCGCGCACATGCTCCGCAAAAAAAGTGAAGCCGCCAGAAACCAGCAGCACCTTCAAGCCTGAGGCTTTGCAAGCGTCGATCAAGGCCTTCGCGCCGGGGTTGGGGCGCAGACGCTCGCGCAGCACCTCGTGCAGCGCACTCTCGGGCACACCCTTGAGCATGGCCACGCGGCGGCGCAGCGACTCTTTGAAATCGGTGATCTCGCCGCGCATGGCGGCTTCGGTAATGGCGGCCACTTCGGCCTTGCGACCCGCTGCGTCAGCCACCTCGTCAATGCACTCGATGTTGATCAGCGTGGAGTCCATGTCAAACGCGATCAGCTTGAAATCGGTCAAACGCAGGGGAGGGGCAAAGCCTTGGATGTTCAGGCCGGGGGCGATGGTGGTGATGGTCATAAGCGCAGAGGGGTTCAGTCGTACCAGTTTTCAATTTTCAAACCGGGCACGCGCTCAAATTCGCGGATGTTGCGGGTGACGACGGTGAAGTTGTGGGTCAGTGCTGTGCCCGCGATGAGCAGATCATAGTGGCCGATGGGCGTACCTGCCGTTTGCAGTGCGTGCTTGATGCCCGCGCAAACCTTGGCGCAGGCTTGGTCAAAGGGTACGCTGCCATAGGTGTTTTGCGTAAGCTGCAACAACTGCCGGCGCTGTTCGGGTTTGCTGGAGCGCAACAGCCCATACTCCAACTCGAACCACACCACAGAGGGCACGTGGATCAGTGATTTTGGGTTGGCTTTAAGGTGTTGTTCTACTTTCCCCTGACGCTTGAAAAAGTAAATCAGTGTGTTGGTGTCCAGCAAATACATCACAAAGACTCTCTGGGTGCATCGGGTACTTCGTTGGTGCGCAGGGTTTCAACTTCGGGGAAGTCTTGCCAATAAGGCGCTTGCTCAGCCACCATGTCGAAAAAACCAAGCGGGTAGCCATTGGCATCCAACTCTTGAGTCTGCTCCTTCACCAGCTTGGACAACCAGGCACTGAGCGACAGCTTGGCCGTAGCCGCAGCAGCCTTGGCACGGGCGATGGCATCGTCATCCATATAAATCGTGACCTGGCTCATGGCAAATCCCCAAAATAATTACACTGGCAATTATATAAGTGCGGGACAATTATATGAGGATAGATCCTGCCGAATGTACTCAGGCAATTGTTGACACGACGGGTCATATGGTTCACCTCTTTGCTGAGCGATAGACCCACAAGGGTTGGCAAATTCACTTCAAATACAAGCCATCAGACCAAGTCGCCAGCCACTGCGGGCGGTAGGCCACAAAAATCGCGCAGGTCATGCCGGTGATGAAAGCGTCGCCCCAAGCCATGAGCCACATTGCAACGCGCGAGAGTTCTGGGCGAATGTGAGGCACTTCGTGGCCCATCCATTGCGCCAGCAGGCTGGACGCAAACAGGCACAACACCGAGCCAATAAACCCGCGCCCCAGCACATACACAAACAAGTGATGCGCCACCCAGCGGCGCACCGCCGCGCCGAGCAGCAGCGTGAACGTGGCAGGCAAGATGCCCTGCCACATGACCAAACCAATCGCGCTGGCAACCGAAGTGTCTGAAATCAAACAAGTAATACAGCCCACCAACACCAGCGCAGGCACAGCCAAGGGCCAGCCGAGCATCAGCGTCACGAGCGGCGCGCCCGACCATTGCAATTGAAGAGGGCTGTGGTGCAAAGCAGGCAAAGCCCAGAGCCAAGGCAGGATGACCAGCGTGGCCAACAGGGGAGTGAGCAATTCAGTACCGCTCAACATGCGCCAAGGGCGCATCCAGAGTGAGGCGGCGAGGGCGAGCAGAATCAGCGAAATTTCATGCGACATGGGCAGATTGTTGCGCGACTGGGTAAAGTATGGCTTGATTTGGATCGTGTGAATTGAGTTACAAACTGGTTTCGGCATTCAAAAGACGCAGCGCCATCAACTCAATGCGTTCACTTGATTCAGGGAGTCGCCATGTATTCATGCCCAGTGTGCAAAGAACAAACCATCGGCTTTATTAGAAAGTTGATTTCACGACCTTCAGTGCCTGCGCGTTGCTCTTCCTGTAATGCCTATTCGCATTCCTATTACTCATCGGTTGGCACTGGTGTTGTCGGTGCGGCGGTCATCATCACCTTGATGGGAATCATGGCCTCAGCCTTGCATTCTGTGTGGCCCTTGCTTCTTGGGGGCGCAGCGAGCGTGGCTTTTTACGTCAGGCATATCCATAGATTGCCACTAGATCCAATTACGCCTGAGAGCGTCAAAGCGGCCAGAGAGGCCGATGGCTCCGGGTTGTTTGTTGGTCTGCTGATGATTTTCTTCAATTAAGACAGAGCAACCCAAACCTCCGATTGGCGCTCAAGCAGTTACATGCACCGGCTGAACCGAAAGACGCAAGCCCACCGTTTTGAGCACGGCCAGCAGTGTTTTGAGCGTAGGGTTGCCCTTGGGTGAAAGGGCTCGATAAAGCGATTCGCGGCTGATGCCAGCCTCTCCGGCAACTGCGCCCAAACCTCCGTAAGCCTCGGCCACGGTGCGAAGTGCCAGCAGTCCGCCTGCACGGTCATTGGGATCGTCCAGTGCTTCGAGTGCGGCCTTGAGGTATTCCACGGCCAGTTCACGATCAGCACGCAACTCGGCCAGCTCCTGCTCGTGGTGAGAAACCGCGCCTTTAAATTTGCTCACGACCATCTTCGCTCCTCCACCGCAGCAATTCGATCATGTGAAAATTGTAGCTTAAAAGCTACTTGCAGTATGTCTTGCATTCACCCAGCCGTCCGCAATAATGGGTGCATACAAAAAGGGAGACAACATGAAACCCATCACCCTCGGCCTTCTGCCTCAAGAGCAAATTCGCCAACGCATGTTGGCCATTGCCAAAGGCGAACTCAAACCCAAGCCGGGCGACCCCAAAGTCTGGTTCACCTCCATGCGCTCGCTGGCCGAAGTGCTGAGCGACGAAAACCGCGCCCTGCTGAACACCATCTGGCAAAGCAAGCCCCAATCCATCGCCGAACTCGCCGCCAGCACAGGCCGCAAACCCGGCAACCTCTCACGCACCCTCAAGACAATGGCCCGCTACGGGCTGGTGGACATGCAACCCGCAGGCGGCAGACAACTGCGGCCCGTGGCGAAGGCGACGGAGTTCAGGATTTTGGCGGGGGTGTGAGGGGTTTCGTGTACATTGGCCGCAACTGCAACGAAATTGACGGAGGGTTTCGTGACTTCACTTATGAATGGTCCTTCACGCAGTTCATAAGAGTCGACCCAAACTGCATGCGACTTTCAGTCGTTTCGGTGGTGGTTATGCAGACCTTCCTTAGGGACACTCTGCAAAACCAAGGGTGATTCCGACTGGCAAGAACGGGGCTGAAAGAAGAAGATCAAGGCATGACACAAGAGAA
>JBJOKU010000071.1:0-6816 GCA_046045925.1 Pseudomonadota bacterium | reverse complement strand
TAAACCGCCACCGACAGGACGCGCTTTGCCACCTCTTGCCCAATCACGTAGTTATCGAGATTTTTCTTGATCTCGGCAGGCGTTGGCAAATCATTGTTTCGTACACCGCCTGCCTGTTCGGCCTCGGCGGGAACCTCATCGCGAATGATGTCATTGCACAGGTCGATGCACTCATCGCATATGAAAACCGAAGGGCCTGCGATGAGTTTCTTGACTTCGTGCTGGCTCTTGCTGCAGAAAGAACAGTAAAGCGTCTTTTCTGTTGAAGAACCTTTTTTGTCTGCCATGTCTGGATGCCTTTGCGAGGGAATTCTGCTCTGTGAAGCGGCTCAATGATAAGCCATCAGCCACGCTGTTCGATCACCTTGTCCACAAGACCGTAACTCATGGCCTCATTGGCTGACATGAAAAAATCGCGCTCTGTGTCCTGTGAGATTTTGTCCAGGGGTTGGCCCGTGCGATCACTCAGAATCCGGTTGAGGTCGGCCTTCAGGCGCAGTATTTCGCGAGCATGAATTTCAATGTCGGTGGCCTGGCCTCGTGCGCCGCCAAGCGGCTGGTGAATCATTACGCGCGAATTGGGCAGGCTGTAGCGCTTGCCCTTGGCACCAGCGGCCAGCAAGAAAGCCCCCATGCTGGCGGCCATGCCAATGCACAGTGTTGAAACATCGGGCTTGATGAAGTTCATGGTGTCGAAAATGGACATGCCCGCACTCACCGAACCGCCGGGCGAGTTGATGTAGAGCGAAATTTCCTTGTCGGGGTTCTCGCTTTCGAGAAAGAGCAATTGCGCAACCACGAGGTTGGCCGAATAGTCATTGACTTCACCCACCAGGAACACCACACGCTCCCTGAGCAAACGGGAGTAAATGTCGTAGGCTCGCTCACCTCGCCCTGACTGCTCAATGACCATGGGAACCATGCCCAGTGCCTGCGCGTGCAGTGCGCCTGTGCCGTCTCGATGGTTGAATGTATGCATGTTCGCTCCGGAAAATCCAAATGATGTCTATGGCTGTAATGTAGCCAAAAAAACAGGGGCACGTTTTCACATGCCCCTCGTGCGAGACGAACCGCTTGCGCGGCTGCTTGCGATCAGTTCTGACCCATGAGATCTTCGAAGCTGATGGGCTTTTCAACCACTTTGGCCCTGGACAGCACGAACTCGGTCACGTTGTTCTCGATGACAACGGCCTCTACTTCGGCCATGCGGCGGTTGTCGCCGTAGTACCAGCGCACCACGTCCTCGGGCTTTTCGTAAGAAGCAGCCAGCTCTTCAACGTGAGATTTCATTTGCTCGGGCTGTGCAAACAGGCCGTTGGCACGTACCATTTCGGCCACCACGAGGCCAAGGCGGACACGCTGCTCGGCCTGGGGGCGGAACAGGTCTTCGGGAATGGGGGCCTTGTCAGCATCCTTGATGCCGCGTTGCTTGAGATCTGCGCGGGCACCTTCGACCAGACGGTCGATTTCTGCTTGCACACTGCTCTTGGGCAGATCGAGTTCGGCACTGGCCACCAGGGCATCCATGGCCTTGGCCTTGTTGCGGGCGATGAGGCGATAACGAACCTCTCGCTCCAGATTCTTCTGGATGTCAGCGCGCAGACCGGCCACGGAGGCATCTTTCACGCCCAGTGACTTGGCCAGGGCATCGTCCACTTCAGGCAGGTGCTGGGCTTCGAGCTTCTTGAGGGTGATGAGGAAGTCGGCAGTCTTGCCTGCCACATCCTTGCCGTGATAGTCCTCGGGGAAAGCCAGCGGGAAAGTCTTGCTTTCGCCCACTTTCATGCCACGGGCAGCATCTTCAAACTCCTTGAGCATCTGGCCTTCGCCGAGCAGGAATTGGAAGTCTTCGGCTTTGCCGCCAGCGAAAGGTTCGCCGTCGATCTTGCCTTCGAAATCACAGGTCACACGGTCGCCGTCTTGTGCAGCAGCATCCATGGCGCGCTGGTTGAACGTGCGACGCTGCTTGCGCAGGATTTCGATGGTCTTGTCGATGGCTGCATCCGAAACTTCGGCAGTGAACTTTTCGACTTCCACGCCTGTCAGGTCAGCAATCTTGACTTCGGGATAGACCTCGAAGACCGCATCAAAAGCCAGCTCACCTTCGGGAGCGCCCTCTTTTTCGCTGATCTGGGGGGTGCCCGCCACACGCAACTTGGCTTCGGCAGCCGCAGCGCTGAAAGCTTCACCCACTTTGTCATTCATCACTTCGTACTGGACGGAGTAGCCATAGCGCTGGGCGACAATGTTCATGGGCACTTTGCCGGGACGGAAGCCATCAATCTTGACCTGGCGGGCCAGACGTTTGAGCCGTGCATCAACTTCGTTGCGAATCGTGTCCACAGGCAGATTCAACGTGATCTTGCGCTCGAGCTTTTCCAAAGTTTCAACCGTAACGGTCATGGTTTTCTCCATTGTTGCGCACAGGCACCGGGAGCCTGCGCAGTAAAATTTTCTGGTGCGCGGGGGGGGACTCGAACCCCCACACCATTGCTGGCGTCAGGACCTAAACCTGGTGCGTCTACCAATTTCGCCACCCGCGCGTCGAAAAACCACCCATGCCGGATCAAGCAGGCCCGGCAATCTGGTTTTTCGGGATAACCTCGAATTTTACCCCGAGACGAACATGCAATCCCTGAGCACCGAAGAGCTGACCCTGCGGTTGAAAGCGGCCAAGACAATTGCCGTGGTGGGCATCAGCGACGACCCTGCCAAAGCCAGCCATTACGTCAGCGCCTACATGCAGAAGAAGGGCTATCGCATCATTCCGGTGAACCCGAAATTTGCCTTGCGCGGCGAGCAGTTGCTTGGCGAGCGCTGCTACAGCCGCTTGACCGACATTCCGGTCGAGCTGCACCCCGTGGACATCGTCAACTGTTTCCGCAAAGCGGAAGACATCCTGCCCATCGCCACAGACGCGATTGCTGTGGGAGCCAAGGCACTTTGGCAACAGATGGGCATCGATAACAGCGAAGCCACGCAACTGGCCCTTGATGCGGGCATGTGGTGCGTGAGCGACCAATGCCTGATGGTGGTGCACCGCAACCTGCTGAGTTGATTCCGGGTCGCAGCCTGGGGCTCATGAGTGCCCTACAGGATCAATCGTCCAGACCCAACTCCTGAATCTTGCGGGTGATGGTGTTGCGACCGATGCCCAGCTTGACTGCGGCCTCAATGCGTCTGCCGCGTGTGGACTTGAGGGCAGCCTGAATCAGGGTGGACTCGAACTTGCGTGTCAACACATCCCAGACATCGTTGCGATCCTCGTGAAGCAGGGCATCTGCCTCAGCCGTGAGGCCACTCTCCCAAGACGTGGAAAGCGCATCGACCAGCCCCGCTGGACTGGAGACGACGGAGCTGGCCACCTGCGCAGCAGGATCAACCGTGGCCGCTGACGACAAGCCCTGCTCCGCTGCCTGCGGCACTGAGACCGGCGCATGGAATTGGGTTGCGCCATCTTGTGCGCCTTGTACAGGCACGTGTTGCTCGCTCAACACTTCTGGCGGCAGATCCTTGATTTCAATGACTTGGGCGGGTGCCATCACTGTCAACCAGTGGCAAATGTTTTCCAACTGGCGAACGTTGCCCGGAAAGCCAAAATGCCGCAGGTATTCAACGGCCTCATCCGAAATCCGCTTGGGCTCCATGCCCAATTGCTGTGCTGCTTGCTGGAGGAAGTGCCTGGTGAGCATGGGAATGTCATCCTGGCGTTCGCGCAGGGGTGGCAAGCGCAAGCGAATCACATTCAAGCGATGGAACAGGTCTTCGCGGAATGCACCATCTTTGACACGCTGCTCAAGGTTCTGGTGCGTGGCCGCAATCACCCGCACATTGGCCTTGATACCGGCATGGCCGCCCACCCGGTAGAAATGGCCATCGGAGAGCACGCGCAGCAAACGGGTCTGCAAGTCGAAGGGCATGTCGCCGATTTCATCGAGGAAAAGGGTTCCACCTTCGGCTTGCTCGAAGCGCCCGCGACGCATCGTTTGCGCCCCCGTGAAGGCACCTCGTTCGTGGCCAAAAAGTTCGCTCTCGAGCAGGTCTTTGGGAATGGCCGCCGTATTGATGGCGATGAACGGACCGTTTGCGCGGGCCGAGTGCTTGTGCAAGGCCCGCGCAACCAACTCCTTGCCTGTGCCCGATTCGCCCGTAATCATCACAGTGACCTGACTTTGCGACAGCCTGCCGATCGCACGGAACACGTCTTGCATTGCAGGTGCTTGCCCGAGCATTTCTGGCGAATTCGCCATGCGCTCCTCGGCAACTTCCTCCCGCTGGCTTTCTTCTACCGCCCTTCGGATGAGTTCGACGGCCTTGGGCAAATCAAACGGCTTGGGCAGGTACTCGAAGGCCCCCCCCTGGAATGCACTCACGGCGCTGTCCAGATCACTGAATGCCGTCATGATGATCACGGGCAGGCCAGGAAGCCGTTGCTTGACCTGGGCAAGCAAGTCCAGCCCCGAACCACCAGGCATGCGGATGTCACTCACCAGCACCTGTGGAACCGAGTCGGCCTGCTCATTTGCATCAATCGCACGCAACACATCGCGCGGGTTGGTGAAGCTTCGCACGGGCAAGCCCTCGCGCGACAAGGCCTTCTCAAGGACAAACCGGATCGACTGGTCGTCGTCCACAATCCAAATTGGCTTCGTCAGCATGGCACTCCTTGATGGATTCGCAGTTTCGGCTTGCGCCGTCATGGCAGCGGAATCCAGATACAAAAATCTGTCTTGCCGGGTACGCTCTCGCAGGAAATGAGACCATGATGCTGCTGGACAAATGTCTGTGCAAGCGTCAGCCCCAAACCAGAGCCTCCTTCACGCCCTGAGACAAGCGGATAGAAGATCCGGTCCTTGATCGCGTCGGGAACACCCGGACCATTGTCAATGACATGCAATTCCAATGCCAATCTGTAACGCTGCTTGCCAAATGTGACTTGCCGTGCAATGCGAGTACGGAAAATGATCTCGGCATCGCCTTGCAGCATGCGGTCTCCAAGTACCTGGGCTGCGTTGTGTGCAATGTTGAGTACAGCTTGAATAAGCTGCTCGCGATCACCGCGAAACTCGGGAATGGAGGTATCGTAGTCCCGCACGACACGCAAACCCCTGGGAAATTCGACCAGCAAGACAGAGCGAACTCTTTCGCACACTTCGTGAATGTTCACATCACCCACCACATGCGGCTTGCGATGGGGGGCCAGCAAACGGTCCACCAAGGTCTGCAAACGATCCGCCTCGTGAATGATGACCTGCGTATATTCCGTCAGCTCTCGACTCTCCACCTCCATTTGGAGCAGTTGCGCCGCCCCACGGATGCCGCCCAGCGGGTTCTTGATTTCGTGCGCCAGATTGCGGATCAGCTCCTTGTTGGCCTGCGCCTGGTCAATCAGGCGCTCCTCGCGCTCCTGCCGCGATTGCTGCTCCAGCACGAGCATCTGGACCGCGAACTCGCCTGGCACATCCGTCTGGCAGATGACCAAATGCACGGGGACGACCTCATTTGAGACCTTGCGCAGGTTGGCCTCGTAACGCAGCACGGCAAATTCGTTCTGGCTGACCCCGCTGAGCGCAGTACGCAAAGCCGCTGGATGCATGAACAACTCGGGCAAACGCAGGCCAAGCAAGGTGCGCCGCGAAATACCCAGCAGGTCTTCCAGTGCCGAATTGGCAAACAAAACCTTGCCCGCAACGTCAACGATTGCAATTTGCGTGGCCAGAAGATCAAAAGAAGAGAATTTATTCATGGCTTCCCGGCCCGCAGATGTTTTCTGGTGAAACGGACTGCCGCAGCACCGGCTAGAGGTTACCGGCCCAGCAAACGGGCCAGCTCGCGCTTGATGCTGGCAATATCGCTTTCAGTACGATCAATATTGCTGCGCAGTTCGGAAACACGATCCAGGTATTTCTGGTGATTGCGATGCTCAGGGCCCTGCTTTTCGGGCTCGCCATTGTTGTACTCCTTGAGCAATTCAGCGCGTTTTTGCTCGGCCTTGCTCAATTCACTCTCTAGAATGGCCTTTGTATCACCGTCACGGGCCTTTTGTTCCGGAGCAGGCTCCGGGGCTTTGCTCGGACTCGCCGATTTGCCTTCCGGCTTGGCCGTTTTGGCAGGTCCTGCGGACTTCCCGGATTGCACCACAGTGAGATTGCCACCTTCGATCAGTTTGCAGTTGCGCAATTGATCCTGAGAAGGATTATTGGTGTACTCATTGCCACAGCGGTAAATGCGCGATTGAGCCCAGACCCCATGACTCAAGAGCGACACGGCGCAGATCGTGACAAAAAAGAGTCTGGACATGAACTTCAGGTACCGGTGTTGTGGATGGTGCGATTGTGCACACAAGCCTTCAACGCACGAGTATGCAGCAAAAGCGTACGCTCAACGAAAAAGGACGGCCAAAGCCGTCCTTTTTGCTGCACAACACCCTGATTACAGGCTGTAGTACATGTCGTACTCGACGGGGTGAGGAGCCATGCGGAAGCGGGTCACTTCTTGCATCTTCAGCTCGATGTAGGCATCGAGCATGGAGTCGGTGAACACGCCGCCTTTGGTCAGGAAGGCGCGGTCCTTGTCCAGATACTCCAGCGCCTGGTCGAGGTTGTGGCACACGGTGGGCACCAGTTTGTCCTCTTCGGGGGGCAGATGGTACAGATCCTTGGTGGCAGCTTCGCCGGGATGGATCTTGTTTTCCACGCCGTCCAGACCAGCCATCATCAGTGCAGAGAAGCACAGGTAGGGGTTGGCGGAAGGATCGGGGAAGCGGGCTTCCACGCGACGGCCTTTGGGGTTGGCCACGAAGGGGATGCGGATCGA
>JBJOKU010000070.1:0-6851 GCA_046045925.1 Pseudomonadota bacterium | reverse complement strand
CCAACCCCAACCTGCTCGAAGCCGACGCCGATGCCGAATACGCCGCCGTCATCGAAATCGACATGTCGGAAATCAATGAACCCATCGTTTGCTGCCCCAACGATCCCGACGATGCCAAGACCCTCAGTGAAGTCGCTGGCACCAAGATCGATGAAGCCTTCATTGGTTCTTGCATGACCAACATCGGCCACTTCCGCGCCGCAGCCACCGTGCTGGGCGGAACGCGTGACATCCCTGTCAAGCTTTGGATCGCTCCGCCCACCAAAATGGATCAGAGCGAACTCATCAAGGAAGGCCACTACGCCAACTTCGGCGCTGCTGGTGCCCGCACCGAAATGCCCGGCTGCTCGCTGTGCATGGGCAACCAGGCCCAAGTGCGCGAAGGTGCCACCGTGGTGTCCACCTCCACCCGCAACTTCCCCAACCGTCTGGGCAAGAACACCAACGTGTTCCTGGCCTCGGCTGAGCTGGCCGCAGTCGCTTCCAAACTGGGCAAACTGCCCACCAACGAAGAGTACCTCGCAGCCACCGGCGTCATCACCGCCAAAGCCGACCAGATCTACAAGTACATGAACTTCAACCAGATTGAAGAGTACGTGGAGAACGCCAAGGCAGTGGCCTGAGGTTGAAGCGGGGCAACCCGCTTGGCTTCAAACAGAAACGGCCCCTCGGGGCCGTTTTTTGTTTCAATCAATCCCTGCTTGCATAATCTACAAATCGATCTAATCAGGAGTGACAAACATGCCATCCACTGCGAGTGCTCGGTCAGTTCCAGAAACACCTCATATGCTGGCGCAACGACCCCAAGCACGTGCCTTCAAGATCGAAGATTTGATGCAGGAAATCCGAAGGGGGCGTTTGCGTATTCCCTCTTTTCAGCGCCGCTTGGCTTGGGATCGCAACGATGCACGCATGCTGGTAGACAGCCTGTATCGCGGATATCCGGTGGGCACCTTGTTGCTGTGGGAGGCGGCGGCACCTGCAGGTCGGTGGGAGTGGGGGGCTCTTGAGTTGGAGTCACAAGGGCGCACCGATGCACTCTGGGTGGTGGACGGGCAGCAGCGCTTGGTTTCGTTAGCGCGAATCTTGTTGGTCAGTGATGATGCAGGTGATGACTTCGAACTGCATTTTGATTTGGACAATCTGACACTGGTTTATCCAACGTCAGTCCGTCAAGACGACCCAGCCCGTTGGTTGCCCCTCAATCTGCTGATAGATTCAGAGCGCTTGTTCGAGTGGTTGTACACGAACGAACCCAGCGCAGAGCGTCGTGCACGTGCCTTGCAAATGGGCAAGAATATCCGTGAGTACGACATCCCTGCGTACATTGTCCGGAGTGATGACGAAGCGACCTTGCAGGAAATTTTTGGGCGATTAAATTCACGTGGGAAGCACTTAACGGCTGCCGAAGTTTTTGATGCCCTTCATGGTACGCGTAACGGTCAGAAAACCGAAACATCGTTGCAGCACCTAGCACAGGTTCTAGCGCATAAGAGAAATTTTGGGCGGGTGGACGAGGACATTCTTCATCGATTGGTTCGTGTGATGTACGGGGCTGATGTTATCCAAGGCGGGCGATCTGATCCGTTACGGTTGGGTAACGAGCAAGCAAACGCTTTGTTTGCTGATGCCGAGGCGGCTGCGCTCAGGGTCATTGATTTTCTTCGTCAGGATGCTGGCATTACTCACTTTCAACTTATGCCCTATGGTTTGCCGTTGGTGACTTTAGGGCAGTTTTTTCACCTGTACCCGCAACCCTTGCCTCGGTCGCGGGACTTGCTGGTGCGATGGCTTTGGCGTGGCGCACTCAGTGGCTTGCATAGAGGCGATTCGGTCACCGCTCGAACAACACTTGATCAAATTAAGCCCGGAGATGAAGAAGGCTCTGTGCAACGTATGCTGGCCATGGTCGGGCCACTTGATTCACGATTTTCAATGCCTGATGCGAAGGATCAGTTTAATTTTCGGTTTGCAGCGAGCAAGATGCAAGCATTGGCTTTGCTGGAACTGAAGCCGCGTCATATCCAAACTGGTCAACTCTTGGATTTTGGGGAGGTTCTAGATGAGGACAAGGAGCAAGGGAAAGTGCCTTTTGTCCCAGTTATTTCGAAGGGGCGGGTAAATGAACAGATTCGACGCTCTGTGGCGAATCGATTGGCACATCCCAATTTGCCTGGCGGTATCAGGCGCTGGGTGTTGAATGCGAATTCCGATACGTTGGCATCGCATGCTATTTCTGTGGATGCTATGTTGGCCTTTGCAGCTGGTGACCTCCAAGGCTTCTTGGAAGAACGTGCCAAGGTGTTGCAGCCGCATATTGATGCGGTGTTAGCTCGTTATGCCCGTTGGGGTGCAATTGACAGGCCATCGATTCAATCGATGGTTCTGGATGACGAGGAGAGTCTGACATGAGTCGGATCGTTCGCCAGCTGCGGGTTGACTTGCAAGGTGCGCTTGTGGGCACACTGACGCTAGATGAGCGTGGTGGAACAGCCTTCTATCTGGATGAAGTCTACCGTCGTGGTATGCATCCACGGGCAGTGCTAGGGCAGCAGTTTGAAGACGATGATGGACGGAAGTCCCGCTACGCACGCACGCGGCTGCCTAGCTGGTTTTCGAATTTGCTGCCAGAGGGGGGGTTGAGGCATTTGATGGAGCGTCACTACGGTGAACAAGAGTTCGAGTTGCTGGCGCGATCCGGAGCAGATTTGCCTGGGGCAATACAGGTGTCCGAAATTGCTTTGGATAGGTTGCTGCCAGTGACTACAGAAGTGCAAGCTGAGATCGCTCCAACAGACAACACGGAGGGGGGAGCGTGGCATTTTTCTCTGGCAGGGGAGCAAATGAAGTTTTCTGCGACATCCTCTGGACGTGCCATCGCCATCCCAGTCGCAGGACAAGGGGGCGATTGGATTTTGAAACTTCCTCACCCGCGTTATCCCAGAGTACCTGAAAACGAATTTGCCACCATGCAATGGGCCAAAGCCAGTGGGCTACAACTACCGGATATTCAATTGGTGGATTTGAATCAGGTGACCGGTTTGCCTACGATGCACATGCACGAAACTGAAGAAAAGGCGTTTGTGATTCGTCGGTTTGATCGTTTACCTGGCGGAGGCCGTGTGCATATGGAGGACTTCGCACAGGTTCTCGGTCTCTATCCTCAGCAGAAATACGACAAATGCAATTATGAAACCTTGGTTAACGTGGTGTGGAGGTTGACGGGCGAAGATGGCTTAAGAGAAATGATCCGGCGGTTGGTGTTTATGCTGGCCAGTGGCAATGGCGATGCTCACTTGAAGAACTGGTCATTGTTGTATCCCGATGCCATCCATGCCGAGTTGTCACCTGCCTATGACCTGGTATCTACCATTCAATACCACGACGACCAATTGGCACTGAACTTCGGAAAATCAAAACAATGGGTTGATATGAATTCGAATGTCTTCCAGCGGCTGGCGTTCAGAATCGGAGTTGACAAGTCCCAATTGACAGGCTGGGTGCAGGAGGCCGTTGCTGCAACTGTCGATGCTTGGAATGCTTCTAAAAATCATTTTGGATACGATGCCACTGCCAAAAGCCGGATAGAGCAACACATGACTCTGGTTCCACTTTTCTCTTCATCGATGCCAAGCACTCCCTCTTCATCGGCTCTTGCATGACCAACATCAGCCACTTTCGCGCGACCGCCGTCGGCATCATTACCGCCACAGCCGACCAGATCTACAAGTACATGAACTTCAACCAGATTGAAGAGTACGTGGAGAACGCCAAGGCTGTGGCCTGAGGTTGATAGCGGGGCAACCTGCTTGGCTTCAAATACAAACACAAACGGCCCTTCGGGGCCGTTTTCTTTTGTTTCTTGTCGGTTATAATAATTGTTATAACTTCAGGAAATCGCCATGCAAACCCTCAAACTCACACAGATCGGCAATTCCGTGGGCGTGGTGCTGCCCAAAGAAATGCTCTCGCGGATGAAGCTGGAGAAGGGCGATACGGTGTTCATCACCGACACGCCCGATGGTTTTATGATTACGCCGTATGACCCTGATTTCGCGGAGCAGATGGCTTTTGCCCGTGAGTTCATGAAAGAAAACCGCGACGTGCTGCGTGAGCTGGCCAAATGAGCTACGAGCAATGGCGTTGGCTGAGCGAGGCGGTGATCTTGGCTGTGCACGACGAGCAGTTGGCCGAGCATGGCGGTGGGGCTGGCGTGCGCGATGCGGGCTTGCTTTCTTCTGCGTTGGCGCGGCCTGTTCAATTGGCCCACTACGGCAAACCTGACGTGGCGGATTTGGCTGCCGCCTATGCCTACGGGATCGCGCGAAATCACCCGTTCGTTGATGGGAACAAACGCACTGCCTTTGTTGCGGCGGGCTTGTTTCTGGCATTGCAAGGGCATCGATTGGTTGCAGACGACACCGACAAGGTGATGACCATGCTCGCGCTCGCTGCTGGCAGTCTGAGCGAAGAGGCTTTGGCCAGCTGGCTGCGCCAGCACATCGCGCCGCGCATTGCGGTGCATGAGCCACGAGCGAAGTACGGGGCAAAGCGGTAGTGGTTACTTGCCTGCGTTGATCTCAGCCAGCAACGCCCTCGCAATCTTCGAGCTGGCGTAGTCCGAGATGTGGTCGCCGTAGCTGTAGAGGAACTTGCCGTTTTCGGCGTAGGTGCAGAGGTTGTTGGGGATGTCGCAGAGCAGGGGCAGGGGGTCGAAGACGGTCAGGCCGGGGTTTTCAGCCTTGAGTTTGGCGATGAAGGTCTGGTAGGCCGCTGTGCCTTTGAGGTGGTCGCTGTAGGCGAGTTTGCAGTACGGGCTGGGCTTGCGGTAGATGAAGTGGTTGACCAAGCCGAAGGGGGTGAGCTGGCCGCTGATGCAGCTGTTGGGGTCGGGCAGGGTGGGGTTGTCGATGACGAAGACCACGCGCTTGCCTGCGGCTTGCAGGGCCTGTATGGCTTGGGTGTAGTGCGTCACAGCGTGGCTGATGTGGTCGTTGGTGACTGGCTGGCTGATGAATCCCGTGTTGGCATCGAGAGATGCAAAACCTCGCAGGGCGTTGTGCAGCACCACCAGCTTGATGGCAGGGTCGCTGAGCAGGCGATCCATGGTTATTTTGGCGATGCCCGCCGCGTGGCTGTACTGGAGTTGCACCGGCCCCATCATGATCCAGCTCGTTTGCGGGCCCGACTCGCGCGAGAGGCCAAAAAGCAGGGCCTCGCCTTTGCTGTCGCCCACCACGGCGGCGTTGGCCACAGGGAGCTTGCCATCGTGGCGGCACCACTCAACGGGAATCTCAGTCTGTTTTTCAAGTCCGCAGGCACGCTTGTAGGTGCTGCGTTCTGCGCCCACCACCATGCTGGCCGGGTCGGCATTGAGCTTGTCGTAGTGGCGCGACTTGATGCCTTCATTGCGGTTGATGTAGTAGCCCCCAAACAAGAAGCCCAACATCATCAGCACCAATGCCGCAATCAACAGGCGTGAAGGTTTGCTGCGGCGAATGGGGCGCTCAATCAGCACATAAGTGAGCCATGCGAGTGCGACGCTTGCCACCACCAAACCGCAGCGCATGAGCACGCTGGGTGTTTGCCCTTCAAAAATGCGGGCAAAGCTGAGCAAGGGCCAGTGCCACAAATACAGCGGATAGCTGATGAGGCCCACCCACACCATCGCCGGGTGCGCCAGCAGTGCGCGATTGGCCGCAGAAGCCATGCCCGCCCACAGCACCAGCCCGGCGCCCACTGTGGGCAGAAGCGCCCACCAGCCGGGGAAGGCTTTCGTTTCGTCTATCAGCACCAAGCCCGCTGCGATGAGCAGCAAGCCTGCGTGTCCGGCCCAGGGTTTGTGCGCTTGAGCAAGGCTTGGGCGGCGTTGTGCGAGGCAGGCGAGTCCTGCGCCCAGCAGCAACTCCCAGCTGCGGGTGAGTGGCGAGTAGAAATCGCCCGTGACATCAAAGCGCACTTTCCACACGCTGTAGGCCAGCGAGGCGAGCATCAATACTGCAATTGGCCACAGCAACGAGCGCACCCGCACCAGCACAACCAGCAGCAGGGGCCACACCAGATAGAACTGCTCTTCAATGGCCAGCGACCATAGGTGCAGCAGCGGCTTGGTGATGGCCGCGTTGTCGAAGTAGCCGGCATCTTTCCAGAACAGGAAGTTGTTGAGAAAGGCGGCTGCACCGGCGGCGTATTTGCCGAGCTGCTTGTATTCGTTGGCGGTGAGCGCCAGCCAGCCCACGCCCATGCTGAAGGCAAGCACCAGCAACAACGCGGGAAAAATCCGCCGGATGCGCCGCGCATAAAAGCCACGCAGCGTGTGCTGGCCCAGTTCAATGTCGCGCAGGATGATGCCGGTGATCAGAAAACCCGAGATGACAAAGAAGACATCCACGCCCACAAAGCCGCCCGGCAGCAGTGAGGGAAAAGCGTGGAAGATCACCACCGCCAGCACCGCCACCGTGCGCAAACCATCCACATCGGGCCGGTAGGCCTGTGGTGCGTTGTGTGGGGCGTGTTCGGGGGTGTGGCTCATGGGTGGCAAAAACAAAAAGAGCCGCTTGCAAAAAGCAGCTCCTTGGGGCGTGAGTTTAGCGGCCCCGCCCAAGGGGTCGTCAACCCAAATCGCTCAGTGAGTGGCCTCCCGGCCCCGCATTACTGAGCCTTCTGGCCCAGCCTGTTGACCATGCCCATGACGGCCTTCATTTGCACGCCATCTTTCCAGGCATAGGCAGGGCCGGTGTAGCCCCACCAGTCCCAGCAACCGGCGGGGTTGGACGGGATGATGGTTTTGTTGACTTGCGGGTAGAGCACGATGATCTGGTTGGTGTCAGCCCAGGTGTTGTAGCCAGTGT
>JBJOKU010000069.1:0-6873 GCA_046045925.1 Pseudomonadota bacterium | reverse complement strand
CCGATTGCGGTGATCTCGCTGGTGCTGTCGTTTGTGGCCACGCTCTATCCGAGCTGGCGTGCCTCGCGCGTGCAGCCCGCGCAGGCTTTGCGTTACGAGTGACGGGCCGCACATGACTCACATCCTCACCGCCGAAAACATTTCCAAGCGCTTCGTTGAAGGTGCTCTTGACGTGACCGTGCTCGACGGACTGAGCCTGTCTGTCTCGAAGGGCGAAACACTGGCCGTGGTAGGCGCATCCGGTTCAGGCAAAAGCACCTTGCTGCACCTGCTGGGCGGGCTGGACGAACCCACGGGCGGGCGCATAGCGCTCTTGGGCCGCAATTGGTCTGAAATGAACGCCAAGGCGCAGGGCGCGTGGCGCAACCAGCACCTTGGCTTTGTGTACCAGTTCCACCACCTGCTGCCTGAACTCACCGCGCTCGACAACGTGGCCATGCCACTGCGCATTCGCCGCATGGACAAGCCCGCTTGCCAGCAGGCCGCGCAGGCCATGCTGGAGAAGGTGGGTCTGAAAGACCGCGTGCAGCATCGCCCCGCCGAGTTGTCAGGTGGTGAGCGCCAGCGCGTGGCGATTGCCCGCGCACTGGTGAGCCAACCCGCCTGCGTGCTGGCTGATGAGCCTACAGGCAACCTCGACCGCAAGACCGCCGATGCGGTGTTTGAGCTGATGCTCACGCTGGCCCGCGAGCAGGGCACGGCCTTTGTGCTGGTGACGCATGACGAAGCGCTGGCCGCCCGTTGCGACCGCACCTTGCGCCTGGGTGCGAAGGGCTGAGCAGCACTCCGGGGTGAAGACGCATGTGGATTGACACACACGTCCACCTCGATGCCCCGGAGTTCAATGGCATGGGCCGCGATGGTGTGGTTCGTACGCCTTTGCAGGTGCGCAGCGACGCGCTGGCTGCGGGTGTGACGACTTGCATCATTCCGGCAGTGGAAGTGGCCAACTTTGATGCAGTGCGCCAACTCGCCCACCAATGCAGCGACAGCTTGATCGGATGCGACGATTTCTACGCGCTGGGCATCCACCCCTTGTATGTTCCGCGTGCCAGCGAGAACGATCTCACTGTTTTGGCGCAGCAGTTGGAGAAATACAAGACAGACAAACGTCTCGTGGCGGTGGGTGAAATCGGGCTCGATTTCTTCGTGCCCGAACTCTGCACGCCAGAGATGCGCGAGCGCCAGTGGCACTTTTATCGCGAGCAACTCAAGCTGGCACAGGCCTTCGATCTGCCCGTCATCCTCCACGTGCGCCGCAGCGCTGACATATTGCTCAAGGGGCTGCGCGAGGTGAAGGTGAAAGGCGGCATTGCACACGCCTTCAATGGCTCGAAGCAGCAGGCGCAGGCCTTTATTGATCTCGGCTTCAAGCTCGGCTTTGGCGGGGCCATGACCTTTGAGCGTGCCCTGCAAATCCGCGAGCTGGCCCGCACGCTGCCACTGGAAGCGATAGTGCTGGAGACCGATGCGCCCGACATTCCGCCGCAATGGCTATACCGCAGTTCACATGACCGGGAGGAAGGGGCTGCGCAGGGCATCAATGCGCCGGGCGAACTTTTCCGCATCGCGCAGCATCTTTCCGCGTTGCGCGGTGCTCCTCTTGACGTGATTGCGGCGAGTTTGAAACGCAATTGCAAACAATTGCTCGATTCGGCAGGGTAGGCCGTCAGGCCACTGCAACGCTGCGATAGACTGGTGACACGATGAAATCCGGTTCAACGACAGGCGGGAACAAAAAAGGCATTCCAGTCAGCCAGGTGGTATGGCTGACTGGAATTGCCGTCATCATCTTGTTGATTTCTGCGGCCATTGGGGCGAGCCTTGCCATCCGCAAAAAGGAAATCAACGACTGGCAGCGGCACATGACGGGCATGACCATGGTGCTCGCGGAGCAGTTGACCGAGTCTTTGGTTCCGGTTTCCGATGCCTTGAAGGAACTGGTTGACTACACGCGCGAAGTGGGCGTGACGGATGTCCATAATTTCCGCACCAAGCTTTCAACCCCGCAGGCCCACAAATCGCTCAAGGATGCGATTGCGCTATTGAGCGTGGCGGATGTGGCCACCTTTGTGGCCAGCAATGGGGACAACATCAATTTCACCCGGTCATACCCAGTCAAGGGCATCAATCTGGCTGATCGTGACTATTTCCAGCACCATCTTGAAGTGGCCGATGAGAACGAGTTCGTCAGTGCGCCAGTCAAGAACAAGGGCAATGGCAAGTGGACTTTCTACATCAGTCGTCGCGTCAGTGATGTGAATGGCCAGTTTCTGGGCGTGGTGCTGGTGGGAGTGTCGGTCGAGAAGATTGTTGAATTCCACAACAAGGTGGTCGATCATCTGGGGCAGAACTCGTCCATCAGCCTGTTCCGGGAAGATCTCAAACTGCTCTCGCGTTCGCCATTTCGCGAGCAGATGCAGGGAAAAATCAACAAGACCGGATCGGCCTACACCCTGCTGAAAGTACAAGGCAAGACCGAGGGAACCGTGATTGCTGAAAGCCCCCGTTTTTCAAGCGGAGTGGCCGAGGTGCGCATGGGAACGCTTCATCCTGTTCGCGGGTATCCGCTTTTTCTTCTCACGGTGATCACCAAAGACGTATATCTGGTGGCGTGGTATCGCTCTGTCTATACCCTCACGGGGGTGGTGAGTGTGAGTTGCCTGCTGATCCTGCTGGGCGTGTATTTTCTTTCCAGCAATATCCGCAAACGCGAGAATGATCTCGTGATCCGCAAGCAATTGCAGACCCAGGCCGAAGCGGCCAATGATGCCAAGTCGAATTTCCTGGCCACCATGAGCCACGAAATCCGCACCCCGCTCAATGGCATTCTGGGTATGGCGCAGTTGCTGCAATCCCCGCAGATGGGAGACCATGAGCGCAGGGACTATGCCCGCACCATCCTGAACTCTGGCCGTACCTTGCTCACCCTGCTCAATGACATTCTGGACAACGCCCGCATCGAATCCGGCAATTTCGAAATTCGCCCCGAGCCTGTTCGCATTAACGAGATTCTCAGGGAGAGTGTGAAGCTTTTCGAGCCGCAAGCCAGGGCCAAGGGGCTGACGATCCGGTATCAATGGCAGGGTTCCGCTTCGAAGGCCTACCTGCTTGATCCGGTACGCATCCGGCAGATGATCGCCAACTTTCTCAGTAACGCCATCAAGTTCAGCGACAAGGGCACGATTGAGTTGATCGCACGAACCGAAACGCAGATGAATCGCGAGATGCTGCGCGTGGAAGTGGTCGATCAGGGGATAGGCATTTCGCCGCAAGACCGCAGTCTGCTGTTCCGCTCGTTCTCCCAGATCGACAGCACACTCACGCGCAAGCACGGGGGCAGTGGGCTCGGCTTGGCCACCGTACGCAATCTGGCGCACCTGATGGGGGGCGATGCCGATGTGGAGAGTGAACCCGGACAGGGCTCCACCTTCTGGTTTGCCGTTCCGGCTCTCGGCGTGAAGGAGGAAGAAGCCTCCTCTGTACCGCCCGAGTTGGCACCATCCATCGTCGAGACTGATGCCAAGGCTGTCACTGTGCTGATTGTCGAAGATGACCGAACCAACCAACTGGTGATTTCGTCCCTCGTTGCGAGGCTGGGTTACAACTGCGTGCAGGTTTCCAACGGCAGTGAGGCAGTCGTGGTGGCCACCTCCAGCGTGCGCCCCGACCTGATCCTCATGGACGTGCAGATGCCTTTGATGGATGGCATCACGGCCACACGCGCCATTCGCGAATGGGAGCGCAGCAGCGGCAAACAGGCGGTGCCTATCGTGGCGCTCACGGCTGGGGTGTACGAGGAAGACCGCCAGCGTTGCGAGCAGGCCGGCATGAACGAGCACCTTTCCAAGCCCGTCATGATTCAAGCCTTGCAGAGCATGTTGGCCAAGCTGCTGTCCAAGCCAGCCGTCGAATAAAATCAGCCCCAGCCCCTTTGCAGGAAAACGGCACCTCGGTGCCGTTTTCTTTTGGCACGATCAAACCCACTCCAACGCTAGCGCACAGCCATCATGAGCGAAACCACCCTACAACCCGGCCTTGCGGCCCTGAGCAAGTCTTTTGAACCCAAGGCCTTGGAAGCCCATTGGGGCCCTGAGTGGGAGCGCCGGGGCTATGCCGCCGCCGGACACACGGGCACGGGCCAACCCAGCGCCGAAGCCGCCGCTGCCGGCAAAAACTTTGCCATCCAGCTACCCCCACCCAACGTGACCGGCACGTTGCACATGGGCCACGCCTTCAACCAAACCATCATGGACAGCCTGGCCCGCTACCACCGCATGAAGGGCTTCAACACCCTGTGGGTGCCGGGCACAGACCATGCCGGCATTGCCACGCAAATCGTGGTGGAGCGCCAGTTGCAGGGCGAGGGAAAAACCCGCTACGACATGGGCGCGACGCTGCCAGAGGCGCGCAAGAACTTCGTTGCCAAAGTGTGGGAGTGGAAAGAACAATCGGGCAACACCATCACCAGCCAGATGCGCCGCATGGGCGCGAGCGTGGACTGGAGCCACGAATACTTCACCATGGACGAGAAACTCTCCAAGGTGGTGACCGAGACCTTCGTCAAGCTCTACGAGCAGGGCCTCATTTACCGTGGCAAGCGCCTCGTCAACTGGGACCCGGTGCTCAAGTCCGCCGTGTCCGACCTCGAAGTGGAAAACACCGAGGCCGATGGCCACATGTGGCACATCCGTTACCCCCTGGCCGATGGTTCGGGCGAAGTGGTCGTGGCCACCACCCGCCCCGAGACCATGCTGGGCGACACGGCGGTGATGGTTCACCCCGAAGACGAGCGCTACACCGCCATGATCGGCAAGCAGGTCAAGCTGCCCATCACAGGCCGCCTCGTGCCCGTGATTGCCGACGCGCATGTGGACAAAGAGTTTGGCACTGGCGTGGTCAAGGTCACGCCCGCGCACGACTTCAACGACTACCAAGTCGGTCTGCGCCACGGTTTGCCCATGATCACCATCTTCACGCTGGACGCGAAGGTGAACGACGAAGCGCCCGAGGCGTATCGCGGCTTGGATCGCTTCATCGCTCGCAAACAAATCGTGGCCGAACTCGAAGCCCAGGGCCTGCTGATCGAGACGAAAAAACACAAGCTCATGCTGCCCATCTGCGCCCGCACCGGCCAGGTGGTCGAGCCCATGCTGACCGATCAATGGTTTGTCGCCATGAGCAAGGTCAGCGAGAGCGACCCCACAGGCAAGAGCATCGCGCAAAAAGCCATTGAAGCCGTTTCCAGCGGCCAAGTGCAATTCGTGCCCGAGCAATGGGTCAACACCTACAACCAATGGATGAACAACATCCAGGACTGGTGCATCAGCCGACAGCTCTGGTGGGGACATCAAATTCCGGCGTGGTACACGGATGGGACGCTGATTAATGGCGAGCGCTTTATCGTTGCACGAAGTGAAGAAGAAGCACAGGCCGTTGCAAAGAAAGCAGGTTATTCTGGGAGTTTGAAGCGCGACGAAGACGTGCTAGACACTTGGTACTCCAGCGCACTCGTCCCCTTCAGCACTTTGGGCTGGAACGAAGGGCAGAGCGGCAGCGAGGCCGGAAGCAGCGATTTGACGCGCGAAGCGCGTATGAGCAAAGCCGGTCTCGGTGACGCTCTGCCCGCTGATGCCGGAGTGAACGAAGACGGACTTCGACAGGCTCAGTCCGAACGGACGGCGCTCTCAGACCTGGACCTCTACCTCCCCAGCAGCGTGCTCGTCACAGGACACGACATCATCTTCTTCTGGGTCGCCCGCATGATCATGATGACCACGCACTTCACCGGCAAAGTGCCCTTCAAGCACGTGTATATCCACGGCCTCGTGCTTGACGCGCAAGGCAAGAAGATGAGCAAGTCCGAAGGCAACGTGCTCGACCCTGTGGACCTGATCGACGGCATCTCACTTGAGCCGCTGCTCGAAAAGCGCACCACCGGCCTGCGCAAACCCGAGACCGCGCCCAAGGTGCGCGAGAACACCAAAAAAGAATTCCCAGACGGCATTCCCGGCTACGGCGCAGACGCGCTGCGCTTCACCTTCGCGGCCATGGCCACGCTGGGCCGCACCATCAACTTCGACAGCAAGCGCTGCGAGGGCTACCGCAACTTCTGCAACAAGCTCTGGAACGCCACGCGCTTTGTGCTGATGAACTGCGAAGGCAACGATTGCGGCTTGGCCGACCACGCTGCTGGCTCCTGCGCCGCAGGCGGGTACTTGGACTTCTCGCAGTGCGACCGCTGGATCGTCTCGCTGCTCCAGCGCGTAGAAGCCGAGGTGGAAAAATCATTCACCGAATACCGCCTCGACAAAGCCGCACAAACGATTTACGACTTCGTGTGGAACGAGTTCTGCGACTGGTATCTCGAAATTGCCAAAGTGCAAATCCAGACCGGCGACGACGCCCAAAAACGCGCCACCCGCCGCACCCTCATCCGCGTGCTGGAAACCATCCTGCGCCTGGCCCACCCCATCATCCCTTTCATCACCGAAGAGCTGTGGCAGAAGGTAGCGCCCGTTGCGGGGCGGATAGCCCCCGCAACTTCTGACGACTCGGGGCGTGCAGGAGCATCGATCAGCATTAGCGCCTACCCCGTGGCTCAACTGGAAAAAATCGACGAAGCCGCCGAAGCGCATGTGGCCAAATTGAAGAGCCTGGTTGATGCTTGCCGCAACCTGCGCGGCGAGATGAATGTGTCGCCTGCCACGCGCTTGCCCTTGTTTGTCACTGGCGATGCCTTCATTGCGCAAAACGCTGCCGTGCTGCAAGCCCTGGCCAAGCTGTCAGAAGTGAAATCTTTCGCCAGCGAAGCCGAATGGCAAGCCGCTGCCCAAGCCGCACCTGTGGCGGTGGTGGGCGATGCACGCATGT
>JBJOKU010000068.1:0-6975 GCA_046045925.1 Pseudomonadota bacterium | reverse complement strand
AGACGCACGTTTCAAAACCTACGGCTGCGGCTCCGCGATTGCCTCGTCTTCGCTCGTGACCGAATGGGTCAAGGGCAAGACGCTGGACGAAGCCGCGTCCATCCAGAACAGCCAGATTGCCGAAGAGCTGGCCCTGCCGCCCGTGAAGATTCACTGCTCCATCCTCGCCGAAGACGCGATCAAGGCCGCCGTGAACGACTACAAGGCCAAGCACACTGGCCAGAGCGCGTGAGAAGGGTGCGAAGTTCATGTCCGTCTCACTGACCGAGGCCGCAGCCCGTCACGTCACCAAATACCTCAGCAAGCGCGGCAAGGGCGTGGGCATCCGTCTGGGTGTCAAAACCACCGGCTGCTCGGGCCTGGCCTACAAGCTCGAATACGTGGACGATGTTGAACCCGAAGACGTGGTCTTCGAGAACTTTGGCGTGAAGCTGCTGATTGATCCCAAGAGTCTGGCGTATCTGGATGGCACTACGCTGGACTTTGTGCGCGAGGGTCTCAACGAAGGGTTTAAATTTAACAACCCCAACGAGCGAGACAAGTGCGGATGCGGCGAATCTTTCCGCGTCTGAAGCTACTGCGCCAGTAGCATGAACCTCCAAGACAACGACTTCGTGCTCTTCGGCTTGCCCGAGCGCTATGCGCTCGACCGGGCGCAGCTGGATGGGCAGTGGAAATCCTTGCAGCGCCATGCCCACCCTGACCAATATGCGGCCGAGGGCGCTGCTGCGCAGCGGGTGGCGATGCAGTGGAGTGTGCGCATCAACGAGGCGTATTCGCGCCTGAAGGACCCGCTCAAGCGGGCAGCCTACCTGTGCGAGTTGCGCGGTGCGCCCATTCAAGCGCACACCAACACGGCCATGCCTGCGAGCTTCCTGATGCAGCAGATGCAGTGGCGCGAGGCGCTGGAAGAGGCCAAGGCCGAAGGCGATCTGGATGATCTGTCTGACGAGCTGGACGCGGCTCGCCGCAAGGAGTTGTCAGCCATTGAAAAGCTGCTTGATAGCGAGGCCAGCGGCGCGGAGTCTGCACAGACCGCAGCCCAACAAGCCGCCCAGCACGTGCGTGCCCTCATGTTTATGGAAAAATTCGGCCACGAGCTGGAAGCCCGCTACGACGCATTGCAGGCCTGAGCGAAAAGAACACACCAGATGGCACTGCTGCAAATCTCCGAACCCGGCCTCTCGGCCGACCCCCACGCCCGGCGCATTGCCGTGGGCATTGACCTGGGCACCACGCACTCGCTGGTGGCCGCCGTGCGCAATGGCGTGCCCGAGTGCCTGCCCGATGCGCAGGGCCGCGTGATCCTGCCCAGCGTGGTGCGTTACATGGATGCATCCCGCCGCCAGATCGGCGCAGATGCACTCGCTGCACAAGCCGATGATCCGGCCAACACCATCGCTTCCGTCAAGCGCCTCATGGGGCGCGGGTTGGCCGATGTGCAACATGCCGACAAGCTGCCCTATGAACTGGTTGACCAGCCTGGCATGGTGGGCATCCGCACCGTGGCGGGTGTGAAGTCGCCCGTCGAGGTGAGCGCCGAAATTCTGGCCACGCTGCGCTACCGCGCAGAAGACACGTTTGCCGACGATATTTATGGCGCGGTCATTACCGTGCCCGCCTACTTCGACGACGCACAGCGCCAAGCCACCAAGGACGCGGCCCAGCTCGCGGGCCTCAATGTGCTGCGCCTCATCAACGAGCCCACCGCTGCCGCCATTGCCTACGGCCTGGACAACTCCAGCGAAGGCGTTTACGCCGTGTACGACCTGGGCGGTGGCACCTTTGACATTTCCATCCTCCGACTCACGCAAGGCGTGTTCGAGGTGTTGGCTACTGGCGGCGACTCCGCGCTCGGCGGTGACGACTACGACCGCGCTCTGGCCGATCTTGTCTGCGCCAAGATGGGCACCCACGTGAGCAGTGCCCACGACAAGGCTGTGCTGCACGCACAGGCCCGCGCCTGCAAGCAGGCGTTGTCTTCGCAGCCAGAGGCCGGCTTCAACGCCGAACTGACCGGCGGCGTTTTGCAATGCACGGTGACGGTGGCCGAGTTTGAAGCCGCCACGGCGGAGTTGACCGCCCGCACCGTGTCTGCCGTGCGCAAGGCCATGCGCGATGCCAAACTTGGCAAGGCCGATGTGAAGGGCGTGGTCATGGTGGGCGGCTCCACCCGCATGCCGCATGTGCGCCGCGTGGTGGGTGAGTTTTTCGGCACCGAGCCGCTCATCAACCTCAACCCCGACGAAGTGGTGGCGCTGGGCGCGGCTATTTCAGCCAACCAGCTCGCAGGCAACAACCCCAAGGGCGATCTGCTGCTGCTCGACGTGATTCCGCTGTCGCTCGGTATCGAGACCATGGGTGGGCTGGTCGAGCGCATTATTCCGCGCAACCAGACCATCCCCACCGCGATGGCGCAGGACTTCACCACCTACAAGGACGGCCAGACCGCCATGGCCTTGCATGTGGTGCAGGGCGAGCGCGACTTGGTGGCCGACTGCCGCAGCCTCGCCCGCTTCGAGCTGCGCGGCATTCCGCCAATGGCCGCAGGCGCGGCCCGCATCCGCGTGACATTCACGGTCGATGCTGATGGTTTGCTGAGCGTCAGCGCCAAGGAGCAGATCAGCGGCGTGGAGGCCAACATCCAGGTCAAGCCCAGTTACGGTTTGTCTGATGAGCAGATCGCCACCATGCTGCAAGAGAGCTTCACCACCGCGCAGACCGACATGGCCGCGCGTGCGCTGGCCGAGGCCCGCGTGGAGGCCGACCGCATGGTGCTCGCCACCCACAGCGCGCTGGCCGCTGACGGCGACTTGCTCGACATGGAAGAGCGCAGCGCGATGGAGGTGCTCATCCGCGATTGCCTTGCCTCCAAGACACTCGAAGACGCCAAGGCCATCGAGGCCGCCACCACTGCGCTGGCCAAAGGCACTGAAGCCTTTGCGGCCATGCGCATGAACCGGGGCATTGCCCGGGCGCTTTCCGGGAAAAGCATCGACACTGTGTAGTACATTCGCCGCTCGCCCTGAGCTTGTCGAAGGGCTGGCAACTTGAAGGCTTCGATCGTTCGATAAACTCACGACTGGCCAAGCTCAGTCTGAACGGAATTTTTCATGCCCGTCATCAAAATCCTTCCCCATCCGGAATACGCGCCCCAAGGGGCCGAAGTCCAGGCCTCGGCGGGTACCAGCATCTGCGAAGCCTTGCTCGACAATCACATCGAGGTCGAGCACGCCTGCGACATGAGCTGCGCCTGCACCACCTGCCATGTGATCGTGCGCGAGGGCTTTGCCAGCTTGAACGAAATCGACGAAAACGAAGAAGACTTGCTCGACCGCGCCTGGGGCCTGGAGCCCAACTCGCGCCTGTCGTGCCAGGCCTTTGTGGGCCAGAAAGACCTGGTGGTGGAGATTCCCAAGTACTCTATCAACCACGCCAAAGAAAACCACTGAAGTCGCGTTAAATTCGCACCATGCGACAGATCATTCTCGACACCGAAACCACCGGCCTCTCGGCCGCCAATGGCGACCGCATCATCGAACTCGGCTGCGTGGAAATGGTCAACCGCAAGTTGACCGGCCGCAATCTGCACCTGTACTTCAACCCAGAGCGTGACAGCCACGAAGACGCGCTCAAAGTTCACGGCATCAGCAACGAGTTTTTGCGCGACAAACCCAAGTTTGCCGAGCTGTCGGCTGAAATCCTGGACTATCTCGACGGGGCCGAGCTGATCATCCACAACGCCGCGTTCGACGTGGGATTTCTCGACAAGGAGCTGGAGCTGATTGGCAAGCCCGGCATCAAGAGCTTTGTGGCCAGCGTGATCGACACGTTGGTGATGGCCAAGGAGATGTGGCCGGGCAAGCGCAACAGCCTTGACGCGCTGTGCGACCGCCTCGGTGTGGACAACTCGGGCCGCACCCTGCACGGCGCTTTGCTCGATGCTGAGCTGCTGGCCGATGTCTACATCAACATGACCCGTGGCCAGAACGATCTGGGCATGGACCTCGCCAGCGAAGAGCCGGGTCAGGCCGCTGGCGGCGAGAGCATCGACCTCAGCCAGTTTGAGCTGCCAGTGCTCGCAGCCAACGAACAAGAGTTGGCCGAACACAGCGCCATGCTCGAAGCACTCGACAAAGCCAGCGGTGGCAAGACCGTTTGGCGCTCAGCCGTAGCAACTTGAACGGCGATAATTGCCGCAGTTGAAACCGAATTTTTGCGAATCAGGAGTTTTTTATGTCCGTCCATCAACGCATCGACGAACTGGTCAAAGGCAACAACATTGTGCTGTTCATGAAAGGCACTGCCAGTTTTCCCCAGTGCGGCTTTTCTGGCCGCGCCGTGCAAATTCTCAAAGCCTGCGGTGTGGACACCAAGGGCATCAAGACGGTGAACGTGCTTGAAGACCCAGAAGTGCGCCAAGGCATCAAAGACTACAGCCAGTGGCCCACCATTCCGCAGCTCTACGTCAAGGGCGAGTTCATTGGCGGCTCCGACATCATGATGGAGATGTACGAGAGCGGCGAACTGCAAAAAACCATCAACGGCTAAGCACGCACCGTGCTCGAACTCGATCTGCAATTTGGCTCCCGCGTGGGGCAGGCGCACACCGACGCGCTCAGCCCGCGCTTTGTGCGCAAATGGGTTGAGCTGGCGCTCGCGCCCAGCGTGCATCAAGCTGTGATGACCGTGCGCGTGGTCGGCTCTGCCGAGGGTCGCGCTCTGAACGCGCAATACCGCAGCAAAGACTACGCCACCAACGTCCTCACCTTCGACTACGCCAAATCGCCTGTGCTCATGGCCGACATCGTGCTCTGTGCGCCTGTCGTCGCCGCTGAGGCAAAAACACTTGGCAAAACCTTAGCGCAGCACTACGCGCATTTGCTCGTGCACGGTTGCCTGCACGCACAAGGCTACGACCACGAAACTTCAGAGCGCGATGCGGCGCTGATGGAGTCTTTGGAGTCTTTGCTGCTGCTGTCTGCCGCGCAGCCTGATCCTTATCTTTCCTGATTCTTCCTGCTGGTTTTTATCGCGCGGCTGTGGCCACTTCCGTTCGCCTTGAGCTGGTCGAAGGGCATTGATCACATGGCAATTGGGTTGGCGACGGCCCGAGGCAAAGCATTCGCCCGATCTGCGCCCCGCGTCGTCACGCTTGCGTTGTGGCAATACTCAAAGGCAAATCAACGAACTGTAAATCCCGAGTGAAGTTGCGGGTCAGCGTCCATCTCAATAAGAAGCCCCATCAAACGGATTGAACAGCTTGACTCCGAATGAGCGGTAATCTGCAATGTTGCGGGTGACAACCGTCAGATTGTTTGCCTTGGCCGTGGCGGCGATCATGCCATCTTCGTAGAGTGTGTTGGATGTCTTGTGCATCAGTCGCGCCCAGATGCGGAAGGTGCTGGCATCCATGGGGAGCATGTTGTAGGTGCTGGCCACGGCATCAAGCCAGACTTCAATTTGCTGCGCTTTGATGCTGTCTTGCTCCCGTGTGATTTCGATCCCAGCCTGTATTTCCGCCATGGTGACTGCCGACACAAAGAGCTGTTTGTCGTCAGTGCCTTGCAGCCAGGCAAGCACGGCTCCGTGTGGTTTTGGTTTGCGCAGTTCCGAAATGATGTTGGTGTCGAGCAGATACACGGATCGTTACTCCGCGGCTTGGCTGGTACGGCGGCGGGCGTTGCCACGGGGCGGAATGGGCAAATCGGCCGGGGCCTCACGGGCAAGCAGCAAGTCCTTGAGGCTGGGGCGGCTCGTGGCTTGCAGGCGTTGCCACATATCGAGGGGAACGAGGACAGCGGCATCTGTACCCCGGCGGCTGACCATTTGCGGGCCGTTGGCGATGCAGGTTTCCAAAAACTCACTGAATCGAGCTTTGGCATCTTGAACAGGCCATGTTTGCATGGGGCACCTCCAGTTGACTAATCTGATGACTAGTTTAATGACTATTTAGGTTGCGTGCAAATCAAGCTGGACTTGGTGCAATCCGCATTGGTATCGTCACAGGCCCATCGTTGACCAAACTCACTTGCATGTCCGCGCCGAACTCACCCGTTTGCACGACAGGGTGAAGTGATTGGGCTTGTTGCACGAAGTAGTCGTATAAGCGCCGCCCTTCAACTGCTGGTGCGGCTTGGCTGAAGCTGGGGCGGTTGCCGCTGGTGGTGTCTGCGGCCAGGGTGAATTGGCTGACGATGAGCAGGCCGCCGTTCACGTCGGTGACGCTGCGGTTCATCTTGCTGGCTTCGTCGTAGAAGATGCGCAGCTTGAGCAGTTTGGCGAGCAGTTTGTCGGCTTCTTTTTCGCAGTCGCCGACTTCGGCGCAGACGAGAACAAGCAGGCCTTGGCCGATGGAGCCGATGGTGTTGCCAGCGACTTTGACGCTGGCTTCAGAGACACGTTGGAGCAGGGCGATCATGCGCGGAGCATAACCGCCCGTTGGCCGCTCAACCGTTCGACACGCTCACGGCGAACGATTCTCAACGAGCTATAGCGCTTAGAACGGCAGGCCGACGTAGTTCTCGGCGATGACAGTGCGAGCCGCTTGCGAGTTCATCATGTAGTCGAGTTCGGCCAGTTGCAGCTTGTGGCCGATGTCGCCGTCGTCGGGGAATTGGTGCATGGTGTTGGTGAACCACCATGAAAAGCGCACGGCTTTCCACACGCGTTGCAAGGCTCGGTCTGAGTAGGTGTCGATGCCTTGGCTTGTCTTGTGGTTGAAGAAGCCGTCGAGCGCTTTCCAGAGGTAATACACGTCGCTGGCCGCGAGATTCAGGCCTTTTGCGCCTGTGGGCGGCACGATGTGGGCTGCGTCACCCGCGAGAAAGAGCTGGCCGTAGCGCATGGGTTCGGCTACGAAGCTGCGCAGCGGGGCGATGCTCATTTCCAGGCGATCGCCAGTGGTGACGTTGGCAGCGGCATCCTCAGGGAGGCGGCGGCGCAGCTCGTCCCAGAACATTTGGTCTGTCCAGT
>JBJOKU010000067.1:0-7009 GCA_046045925.1 Pseudomonadota bacterium | reverse complement strand
GGGGCTGTGCTCCCGGCCCCCCGCCGGGGGGGGGGGCACCTCCTTGACGCGCCCCCCCCCCCCCCCCACCCCAGCGCCCTTTGTTCGTGATCGAAGCCGACGAGTACGACACCGCCTTCTTCGACAAGCGCAGCAAGTTCGTGCATTACCGCCCGCGCACGGCCATCTTGAACAATCTGGAGTTCGACCACGCCGACATCTTTGACGATCTCGCTGCGATTGAGCGCCAGTTCCATCACCTCGTGCGCACCGTGCCCGGCTCGGGCCGTTTGGTGGTGAACGCGCAAGAAAAAAGTTTGCAGCGTGTGCTCGACAAAGGTTGCTGGAGCGAGGTCGTGCGGTTTGGCTTGGACGGTGGCGACGGCTTTGAGATGCGCGTTATTGGCGAGCCGCAAGATTTTGAAGTGGACTGGAAAGGCCAGACCGTTCGTGTGAAGTGGGCGCTCACCGGAGTGCACAACCTCATGAATGCGTTGGCCACCATCGCCGCAGCCGAGCATGTGGGCGTGAGCCCGCAACAGGCGGCGCAAGCGCTGGCCGGCTTTGAGAATGTGAAGCGCCGCATGGAAGTGCGCGGGCAGGTCAATGGCGTGACGGTCTATGACGATTTTGCCCACCACCCCACGGCGATCCGCCTCACGGTGAACGGTTTGCGTCGTACTTTGCCCCAGGGCCAGCGCATCATTGCGGTGTTCGAACCGCGCTCCAACACCATGAAGCTCGGCACCATGAAGGCCCAATTGCCCTGGAGCCTCGAAGAAGCCGACATCGCCATCTGCCACAGCGGCGGGCTCGACTGGAACGCTGCCGAAGCGTTGTCACCCATGGGCGAGCGTGCGCAGGTGGCTGCCACCATTGACGAAGCCGTGGCCCAAGTCAAGGCGCTGGCCCGGCCCGGTGACCATGTGCTGTGCATGAGCAATGGCGGGTTTGGTGGCATCCACAACAAGCTGCTCCAATCCCTCGGGCTGAGTGAGCAATCAAACTGAGATAATCCCGCCAGCTTCGCATTGAAGATGTTTTTCGCGGGCTTTACTTCCCCATAGAAAGAAATTGCATGTCTGACAATCAAACTGCTGCCCAGGCAACCAAGGGCAACCCCGTTTTCCAAATTCAGCGTCTGTATCTCAAGGATATGTCGCTGGAGCAACCCAACTCACCCGCGATCCTGCTTGAACAAGAAAAGCCCGGTATTGATATCCAGCTTGGTGTTGAGGCCAATCCGGTTGCTGAGGGCATTTTCGAGGTCTGTGTGATGGCCACTGTGACCACCAAGATCAAAGATCGTGTGGTGTTTCTGGTTGAAGCCAAGCAGGCTGGCATTTTCGAGATTCGCAATCTTGAGCCTGAGCAGCTCAGCCCTGCATTGGGTGTGGCCTGCCCCCAAATTCTGTATCCCTATCTGCGTGCCAACATCAGCGATGTTGTCACACGGGCCGGTTTTGCACCTGTCGTGTTGACGGAAATCAATTTCCAGGCCATGTACGAAGCGCAGATGGCACAAGCCGCCGCCCAACAAGCACAAACCGCCTGACCAAATTGATCCCATGAACGTGCTGGTACTTGGAGCCGGGGCCTGGGGGACGGCCTTGGCTGTTCATGCCAGCCAGTTGGGGGAGCCCCGCATAACCAGCCTGTGGGCTCGCGACTCCAGCCAGTACCAGGCCATGGCGACGGGGCGTTGCAACCAAATCTATCTTCCTGGCGTTGAGTTGCCGTCTGCCTTGAATTTGCTCGCCCCTTCTGGTTTGACCCAGGGCGTTGCCGACGCTGACCTTGTGGTGCTTGGCACACCCTCAACCGCATTGGCGCAGTGGCTGCAGACCTTGCAGGACATGCGCTGCAAGGCCCCCGTGATCTGGCTCAGCAAGGGCTTTGTCCGGCGTGCGCCCGATGGCGACAGCTTGCTGGCCCACGAACTGGCGGCGCAGATCGCCCCGGCGTTGCGATGCGGCGTTTTTTCTGGCCCCAGTTTCGCGCAGGAGGTCGTGGCGGGCAAACCCACGGCCATGGTGGCTGCCAGCAAAGATCCTGCTGTGAGCCAATTGCTCATGGAAGCCTTTCATGGCGGCAATTTGCGTGTTTATGCCAACGACGATGTGGTTGGCGTTGAGGTGGGTGGGGCCGTCAAGAACGTGCTGGCCATTGCCACCGGTTTGTGCGATGGCCTGGGCTTCGGGCTCAATGCCCGCGCGGCTCTTATTACCCGTGGCTTGGCCGAGATGACCCGTCTGGGCATGGCCTTGGGCGCCAGACACGAGACCTTCATGGGTTTGTCGGGTCTGGGCGACTTGGTGCTCACGGCAACGGGCGATCTGAGCCGCAATCGCCAGATCGGCCTGTTGATGGCGCAGGGCAAAACACTGGATGCCGCACTGGCCAGCCTGGGGCATGTGGCCGAAGGTGTCAACACCGCGCAAATCGTGCTTTCGCGAGCAAGAAGCCTGGGCGTGGACATGCCCATAGTGGAAGGAGTGGTGGCCGTGCTAACGGGGACGCTTGATCCCAAGCAGGCAGCTGCGGCGCTCATGGGGCGATCTGCCAAGCGCGAGAACTGAAACCAGAATCCGCAAGCATGCAGTACAGACAAGATGGCGTCTGGCTGAAACTCAGCGTCCCAGTGCGTACACTGCCCAAAGTGCAGACACCCCGGCGGTCACGCTGATCACCACGTAGGCCAGAGCTACCGTCACCTCACCTTGCCTGAGCAGTTGCATGGTTTCCAGACCGAAGGCCGAGAAGGTGGTGAAGCCGCCGAGAACGCCGGTCATGAGCAATAGACGGTGGTCGGCGCTGAACCACTCAGCCTTTTCAGCCCAGAGGGCGACCAGGCCTGCGAGTGCGCAGCCTGCGAGGTTGACGCTGAGTGTGCCCCAAGGAAAGCGGCTGCCGGATGAGAGCTGGTTCACCCACATGGAAGCCATGTAGCGCAGCACACTGCCCAGCGCGCCTCCGAGCGCTACCAGGACGAGCTGCTTCATTTGCGTCCCCGGGAGTCCGGTTTGTCCAGGTCTTCCCGGCTGGCGTATGAGAGTGAAAACTGGATGGTGGGTGCGCTGAAATCGCTGAAAGGGGCACCCAGCGCGATTTCGCCATCGTCATGAAGGATGCAGGAGTTGCGACGCAGGGCAATTTCGAGGCTGCCTTGGGCAAACCGCACCCAGGTGCCGTAGCTGCTGATGTCTTCCAGGCGCCAAACACCGTTGTCACACGCAATGATGGCGTGTACACGCGAAACGCGGGGGTCATCGACCACAAAGTCGAGCGTGGTTTGTCGTCCGATTTCAATCGGAGGCATGGGAGTCCGGAAGTTGGCCGTGTTGTCCAGACAGCGCAGCGAGATGGTGGCGAGCATGGGATCAGGCTGGTTGGACAGGAACGGCGGCATGCCAGGAATGGTGAGCATGGAGTTGGCAATCTCCTGTGCCCAGTCGATGGCGTAGATTTCGGTGGGTTGGCTCTTGCCCCTGATATTGAACGCCCCCAGACTGCTCAGCCTGTAGTCGGCCAGGGCAGGTGCGGCGGCGGCCACGGAAGACAACGCCCAGATCTGATTGGAGCCTGCCATGTCGCTCAGGCGGGCGGCGGTGTTGACCGCATCGCCGTAGGTGTCGCCGTCAACCTCGATGACTTCGCCGTCGGCAATGCCAATCTTGAACGGGATTTGGTAGTCGGTTGGCCACTTTGTGAGATGTTCCGAGTGGCGACGCTGGAGCTGGACAGCAGCCTGCAAGGCCAGCACAGGGCTGCTGAAGGCAAGCAACACGCCGTCTCCCAGCTGCTTGACGGCACGCCCGCCCTGGGCCACGCCAAGGTCGGCGATCCAGCGGGTGATTTTGGTGACGGCTTGCGCGGCCTTTTCATTGCCCAGACGCTCATAGAAGCCAGTACTGCCTGCCAAGTCGGCAAACATCATCGTCAGCTGGCTGGTCTGGGGTGTACTCATACTTCCATGTTGTCGATCAGGCGGGTTGTCCCGAGCCGGGCCGCGCCCAGCACCACAAGTGTATCGCCAGACTGTGGCATTTGGAGATCACTGCGCCTGCGAATTGTCATGTAGTCGGGCACCCAGCCTTGCTCGCGCATGGTCTGCATGGCCAGCTCTTCGAGCCGGGCGAGCGTGGCGGCATCCAGCGCATCGCGTTCGCGCAGGGCGGCCTGCCCCAATTGCGCCAGCGTTTGCGACATCAGCACCGCCCGCTGCCGCTCGTCCGGGCTGAGGTAGCCGTTGCGCGAACTCAGCGCCAGGCCGTCGCGGACGCGCTCGGTTTCGCCGCCGATGATCTCGATGGGCATGGCGAACTGCTGCACCATGTGGCGGATCACCATGAGCTGCTGGTAGTCTTTCTTGCCAAACAGGGCCACGCGCGGCTGCACGATCTGGAAGAGCTTCATCACCACGGTGCACACGCCGGTGTAGAAGCCGGGGCGGAAGTGTCCCTCCAGAATGTCGGCCAGCTCAGCGGGCGGGTGCACCTTGTAGCCCTGCGGCTGGGGGTACATCTCTTTTTCGCTGGGCGCAAACACGATGTCGCAGCCCACGCCGCTCAGCAGACCGGCATCGCGCTCCAGCGTGCGGGGGTAGGTGTCAAAGTCTTCGTGCGGGGCAAACTGCAAGCGGTTGACGAAGATGGTTGCCACGGTCACGTCGCCCAGCGGCTTGGCCTGTTTGACGAGGGCGAGATGCCCGTCGTGCAGGTTGCCCATGGTGGGCACCAGTGCGGGGCGCTTGAAAGGCGCGAGCGCTTCGCGCAATTCGGCAATGGTGTGGATGATTTTCATGAAGAGAAGGGTTTACCAGGCGTGCAGGCCGTCGTCGGGGAAGCTGCCTTCCTTGACCGCTTTCACATACAACTCAAAAGCGGCTTTCACGTCACCTGCATCGGCCATGAAGTTGCGCACGAACTTGGGCATCTTGCCCAGGTTCACGCCCAGCATGTCGTGCATCACCAGCACTTGGCCCGCCGTGCCCTTGCCAGCGCCAATGCCGATGGTGTGGCAGTGGGCCAGTTCGTTGGTGAGCTCGGCGGACAGCTTGGCCGGCACCATCTCCAGCACCAGCAGGCTGGCCCCGGCGTTTTGCAATTCGTGGGCATGTTGCTTCATGGTGGCCGCCGCCTCTTCGGTTTTGCCCTGCACGCGGTAACCGCCCAGCGCATGCACGGTTTGCGGCGTGAGGCCAAGGTGGGCGCACACCGGAATGCCGCGCGTCACCAGAAATTCCACCATCGGCGCGGTCCAGCCGCCGCCTTCAATCTTGACCATGTGCGCCCCGGCACCCATGAGCACAGAGGCATTGCGGTAGGCCTGCTCGCACGATTCGCCGTAGCTGCCATAGGGCATGTCGCCCACCAGCCAGGCGGTGCCCTGGGCGCGGCGCAGGCCACGGGCCACGCTGTCCACGTGGTAGCGCATGGTCTCCATGCTCACACCCACGGTGCTGGGCAGGCCCTGGCAGACCATGCCGAGCGAATCGCCCACCAGAATCACTTCCACCCCTGCGGCATCGGCCACGGCGGCGAAGGTCGCGTCATAGGCGGTGAGCACTGTGATTTTTTCGCCACGCGAGCGCAGGTCGGCCAGGCGGGGCAGGCTCACTGGCAGGCGCTTGGCCGGGCTCGTTGGCGTGGTGCTGGGGTGTGCGGACATGGGGTCTCCAGGGGCAAGCTTGCGGTCTTTCAGGGCGTAATGTAGCCGGATTGGCGCACTGGCGGCTTGCGTTGGCTTGAATTGTGCGTCGGGTGAATCACTCCAGAATCACGTATACCTTGCTCATCGCCTCCAGCACCTCAAACGCGCCCACAAACCCGGCTGGAATGTGCAGCGCCTGTCCCGGCCCGGCTTCGGTGTACTGGTCTTGGGCATCGTGCAGGCGGCAGCGGCCTGTGAGCACCGTGAACACTTCTTGCTGGTTGGGCCCGAACTCGATGCGCCACATGCCCGGCTCGCAATGCCATACGCCCGTGCTCAGGTTTTGTGCTGCGTTGACCGGCGCGTCCAGCGCATTCCAGGTGTTGCGCAGCGGGTTGCCGAGCACCAGCCGCTCGGGCTTGGGGTGGCTGGGCTGGGGGATGCCAGAAGTGGCGTCGGTGATGCGGGTGATGCCGGGCATGAAGCCGCTCATGGCTGAAATGCAGATCAGGTTTTGGGCAGGGTCACGCCGCGTTGGCCTTGGTACTTGCCGCCACGGTCTTTGTAGCTGGTCTCGCAGACTTCATCGCTCTCAAAAAACAACACCTGCGCGCAGCCTTCGCCCGCATAAATTTTTGCGGGCAGCGGCGTGGTGTTGGAGAACTCCAGCGTCACATAGCCTTCCCACTCGGGCTCGAAGGGCGTGACGTTGACGATGATGCCGCAGCGCGCGTAGGTGCTCTTGCCGAGACAAATCGTCAGCACGTTGCGCGGAATGCGGAAGTACTCCACCGTGCGGGCCAGCGCAAAGCTGTTGGGTGGGATGATGCACACGTCGTCATGGAAATCGACAAAGCTCTTTTCGTCAAAGTTTTTCGGGTCCACCACCGTGCTGTGGATGTTGGTGAACACCTTGAACTCGGGTGCGCAGCGGATGTCGTAGCCGTAGCTCGATGTGCCGTAGCTCACGATCTTGTGGCCGTCGGCCGCGTGGCGCACTTGCCCCGGTTCGAAAGGCTCGATCATGCCGTGCTGCTCGGCCATGCGGCGGATCCATTTGTCGCTCTTGATGCTCATGTCAATGCCCTGGTTTGGCTGTCGATTGGCGGTTTGCCAGTCGGGGGATTTTAGGCGCTGCCTGCCCCCGCCCGGCTGACCGGCGGTATAGTGCGAAATCCACCCTGTGAGAGCGAAGATGGGACTCGAAAAAGTCATTGATGTCGAATACGAAAAACCCGACGCGCAAAGCGACGGTGCGGTGTGCGCCACCAAGCACGCCTGGGCGCGCGTGCCGCCCGAGCCCGGCCCTGCCGAGCGGGTCGCGCTGAAAGACAAAATCCGCCGCCTGCTCAAAGTGAAAAACGCCGTCTTGGTGTCG
>JBJOKU010000066.1:0-7040 GCA_046045925.1 Pseudomonadota bacterium | reverse complement strand
AGTTGGGACACAGCTTGTCATGCCTGCGATGGCGAAAGCCGCCACAGATGTGCCAGCGCCGGATGCCGCAGTGCGTGAAATGGGCGTCACCGATTGGCTCAAGCGAATGCACGAAGCCGGACGCAAACGCAGCTATCTCGGAACCTATGTGGTTTCCAACAACCTCGGGATCAGTTCCGCCCGTATCTGGCACGTTTGTGATGGTGTCCAAACCATGGAGCGGGTAGAGACCCTGACCGGTGCTCCGCGCAGCACTATTCGCAGCAACGACCAAGTCGTTACCTTCACACCTGACAACAAAACAGCAGTCGTTGAACAGCGCGAAAATTTGGTGCAGTTCCCCTCCCTGCTGGGTGGCGCAGCCATTCCCGATTATTACCAGGCCAGGCTCGGTGGTTCTGATCGTGTGGCTGGTCAGGATGCGCAGCGAATTGACATCGTAGCTCGCGATGCCCTCCGGCACGGCTACCGTGTCTGGGCCGACAAGGCAACGGGCCTGGTATTGAAAATCCAGACGGTTGATGCATCTGGCGGTGTGCTTGAGGAGTCGGCTTTTTCAGAGATCCAGCTTGATGCTTCCGTGAAGATGGACAACTTGGACAGCCTCATGAAGGCCAATACCGATGAAACCAGAGGGGTCAGAGTGCTGCGATCCCAATTGAGCAAGACCACCGCATCTGCTGAGGGTTGGAACTTGCGCAGCAATGTGCCCGGCTTCAAACCCATGAGCTGCTACAAAGGGCCACGTGTTGCTCAGGCTAAAGAGCCGCTCATGCAATGGGTTTTTTCGGATGGGCTCGCCTCGGTTTCCATTTTTGTGGAACCATTTGACCGCAGTCGCCACTTGCAGGAAAGCTCGGTACGTGTGGGGTCAACGCAGACATGGGTAAAGCGTTCTGACCCATACTGGCTCACTTTTGTGGGAGAGGTACCTTTGGCCACTCTGAAGGCTTTTGCAAGTGGCCTGGAGCGCAAACGCTGATGTTTCTTGGCCATTTGGCCGGTTTGGTTTGATTCGTGAAAGGTGATTCAAGCATGTTGACTCATGTTCGCAACCCTCTAATGCTGGTTCGCGCCGTTTTTGTGGCGTTCCTGATTTCCTGGTTTAGCCTGCCACTGATGACCGCTCATGCGCAAAGTCGTGTTTTCCCTGATTTCACCGACCTTGTTGAGCAGGTTGGCCCCAGTGTGGTGAATATCCGGACCACTGAGCGTGCTGCTGTTCGCCAGAACCGCAGTGGTTCAGCACCAGAGGGAATGGATGAGGAAATCATGGATCTTTTCCGCCGCTTCGGACTTCCTATTCCAGGTGTTCCCCGTGGCAACCAGACCCCACGCCCTCCTTCACCCGGGCAGGATGAAGCGCCCGGACCGGGGCGACGCGGGGTAGGGTCTGGCTTTGTCCTCACCACCGATGGTTTCATCATGACCAATGCCCACGTGGTTGATGGCGCAACGGATCTTCTGGTTACGCTCGCCGACAAGCGGGAGTTCAAGGCCAAGCTTGTTGGTGCTGACAAGCGCACCGATGTGGCGGTGGTCAAAATTGAGGCTTCAGGCCTTCCGGCGGTCAAAATTGGCGATGTCTCCCGGCTCAGGGTTGGTGAGTGGGTCATGGCCATCGGTTCGCCTTTCGGTCTCGACAACACGGTAACTGCCGGTATCGTTTCGGCAAAGCAGCGTGATACGGGCGAGTATCTGCCCTTCATTCAAACCGACGTGGCCATCAACCCTGGCAACTCAGGAGGTCCCCTGATCAATCTGCGAGGTGAAGTGGTTGGCATCAACAGCCAGATATATTCCGGCAGCGGTGGCTATCAAGGCATCTCATTTGCCATTCCAATTGATGAAGCCGTTCGCATCAGTGATCAATTGCGTTCCAGCGGCCGCGTGGTTCGCGGTCGCATCGGTGTCCAGATCGGCAATGTCAGCCGTGAGCTCGCCGAATCGATCGGGCTGCCCAAAGCGCAAGGGGCGGTGGTGCGAAGTGTCGAGCGCGGTCAACCTGCCGAGAAAGCTGGGGTTGAGCCCGGTGATGTGGTTTTGAAATTCAATGGTCAGGTGATTGAAAAATCAACTGACTTGCCAAGGCTGGTTGGTGGCATCAAGCCCGGCACATCTGTACCACTTACAGTCTTGCGCAGGGGCAAGCACATCGATCTCAGCGTTACTGTTGCCGAATTGGAATCCGACAAACCTGTCAAGGTGTCAGGTGCCGGTGAAAGCAAGCCACCTGCCGCATCGGCCAACACGCTTGGTTTGACGGTTTCTGAATTGAGCAACGCCCAGAAGACCAAGCTCAACCTCTCAGGAGGAGTTCGGATTGATGCTGTCACGGGCCAAGCTGCACGTGCTGGCTTGCGCGAGGACGATGTGATCACCACTGTACTCGGCACAGGAGTTCAGGAGCGCATTGAATCCTTGAAAGACTTCGAGGCTGCCATCAAACGACTTGATCTGAGTAAACCTGTCACGCTCCTGATCCGCCGTGGCGAATGGGCCCAGTACGTTCAAATTCGTCCTGCGAACAAATGACAACATGACCAATACCCCGGTGTTCAGCTGGGTTATTGGTCTGAAAACCAGACCTTCTGGAAAGAATACAAGCCTTGCTCCAAGGGCAATTGATGTTTGTGTTCACTAACATTAGTTGGTTTTGATCTTCTGAAACAGCGTAAAATTCGCCTGCGCTGTCTATTTTGAGTCGGGATTTCCCGGGTTTTGGAACCCGATACGAGGTAATCCGACTTGTGCACCGTTGATCCACAGATCACCCACAAGTTGTTCTCGTGTTGTTCAAAATATACTGTTGATAAGTTGTTTATAAGAGTTCCGTTGCGGCAATGCAACCAGAAAATTTTTCAGGTTTTGGGCCTGTCGTTTTTCTGCTTTGTGCCTACAATGAAGGCTCCAACTATCGCAGTTGCCATAGATTGTTGGTTCAGGGCGCGTCCTATCAGACGCGCCCTTTTTTCTTGGATAGAACTTGATTCCCACTCGAGAAATCAAGCACTTGAGTAATTTTTTTGATGAATCACATCCGGAATTTTTCGATCATCGCCCACATTGATCATGGCAAATCCACTCTTGCAGATCGATTGATTCAACGATGCGGAGGCTTGAGCGATCGCGAGATGGAAGAGCAGGTGCTCGACTCGATGGACATCGAGAAAGAGCGGGGGATAACTATCAAGGCGCAGACCGCCGCGTTGCAATACAAGGCACGCGATGGGCAGGTCTACAACCTCAATCTCATTGACACACCGGGCCATGTGGACTTCTCGTATGAAGTGAGCCGTTCTCTCTCTGCATGTGAAGGTGCGCTGCTCGTTGTCGATGCATCGCAAGGCGTTGAAGCGCAGACCGTGGCCAACTGCTACATCGCGATTGATCTCGGTGTGGAAGTCACGGCCGTGCTCAACAAGATGGATTTGCCGCAAGCCGATCCGGATGCTGCCAAGCAAGAGATTGAAGACGTGATCGGCATCGACGCAAGCGATGCAATTCCCTGCTCTGCGAAAACCGGCATGGGCATCGACGACATTCTCGAAGCCGTGGTGGCCAAAGTGCCGCCGCCGCGTGGCAACCCTGACGGCCCGCTGCGCGCGATGATCATCGACAGTTGGTACGACGCTTATGTGGGCGTGGTCATGCTGGTGCGCGTGGTGGATGGTCGTCTGTCCAAGGGCGAACGCATCAAGCTCATGGCCACCGGCGCACAGTACAACGCCGACAACCTGGGTGTCTTCACGCCTGCCAACGAGCCGCGTCCGTCGCTGGAAGCGGGCGAGGTGGGTTACATCATCGCGGGCATCAAGGAATTGAAAGCGGCCAAGGTGGGCGATACCGTCACCGTCATCAAGCAGATGAGTGGTGGTGCGGCCTATACCGCCACCGACCCGCTGCCCGGCTTCAAGGAAATCCAGCCCCAGGTGTTCGCGGGCCTGTATCCCACCGAGGCCAACCAGTACGACGCGCTGCGAGATGCGCTGGAAAAGCTTCAGCTCAATGATTCATCGCTTCGCTTCGAGCCTGAGGTGTCGCAAGCGCTGGGCTTCGGCTTCCGCTGCGGTTTTCTCGGCCTGCTGCACATGGAGATCGTGCAAGAGCGTCTGGAGCGCGAGTTCGACCAGGACCTCATCACCACTGCACCCAGCGTGGTCTATGAAGTGCTCACGGGCGGCAAAGACCCGCAAGTGCTCAAGGTGGAAAACCCCTCCAAGATGCCCGATGTGGCGCGCATTGCCGAGATCCGCGAGCCCGTCGTGGAAGTGCATCTGTACATGCCGCAGGAGTACGTGGGCGCGGTGATGACGTTGTGCAACCAGAAACGCGGCGTGCAGCTCAACATGGCCTACAAGGGCCGCCAGGTGGTGCTCACCTACGACTTGCCGCTCGGCGAGATCGTGCTGGACTTCTTTGACAAGCTCAAATCGGTCAGCCGCGGTTACGCCTCCATGGACTACGAGTTCAAGGAGTACCGCCCCTCTGACGTGGTCAAGGTGGACATGCTGCTCAATGGCGACAAGGTGGATGCCCTGGCCATCATGGTGCACCGCTCGCAAGCTCAATACCGTGGGCGTGCCGTCGCCGCCAAGATGCGCGAGATCATCAGCCGCCAGATGTTCGACGTGGCCATCCAGGCCGCCATTGGCGCGAACATCATCGCGCGCGAAACCGTCAAGGCGCTGCGCAAGAACGTGCTGGCAAAATGCTACGGGGGTGACATCACCCGCAAGCGCAAACTGCTCGAAAAGCAAAAGGCGGGCAAGAAGCGCATGAAACAGATCGGCTCGGTGGAGGTGCCCCAGGAGGCCTTCCTTGCGATCCTCCAAGTGGAAGATTGAGAAACACGCATGGAAAAATTCATTCAGCCCTTCACGGCCTTCGTCCTTGCTGCATTTGCGGCCTACTTGGGAGCGTGGTACATGGGTGTGATTGAGGCCAACTTCGCACTGGTCTTGCTCATTGCCTGCGTGATCACCGGCATCTACTGGGTGGCTGAAAAACTCTGGTTCCTGCCCCGGCGCCGTGCGGCAGCGCAGGTGATGGAGCAGTCCTTGTTGGCCAAACAGACGGAACTGGAAAACAAGGGCATCAAGGCTGATGTGGTGGACATTTCCTCTGCACGCGAAAAGCTGCTGATGCAACCCTGGTGGCTTGATTGGACGGCGGGTCTCTTTCCGGTCATCATCGTCGTTTTCCTGCTTCGTTCTTTCGTCGTCGAACCCTTCAAGATCCCTTCGGGCTCCATGATTCCCACGCTGCTCGTGGGCGACTTGATTCTTGTCAATAAATACACCTACGGGCTGCGTTTGCCAGTTGCCAACAAGAAAATCACCGAAGGCAATTCGCCAGCGAGAGGGGATGTGATGGTTTTCCGGTATCCCCCGCAACCTAGCCAGGACTACATCAAGCGGATCATTGGCGTTCCGGGTGACGAAGTGGCCTATCTGGACAAGAAACTCACCGTCAACGGCCGACTTGTGCAAAGCAAGGCCGTGGAGGAGTTTCTCGAAGAGGACAGCATGCGTTACATGCACCAGTTTGAGGAGACGATCGACACCGGCAAGGGAATGAAAAACTACCGTGTGCTCAACGATGACACCCGTCCGGCCTTCATTCCCGGAACCAGCGATTTTGCATTCAAGGAGAATTGCCGCTACAGTGCGCAAGGCGTGGTCTGCAAAGTTCCTGCCGGGCATTACTTCATGATGGGCGATAACCGGGACAACTCTCTGGACTCGCGTTATTGGGGCTTTGTGCCTGAGCAAAACATTGTGGGCAAGGCGTTCTTTGTGTGGATGAATTTCGGCAAATTCTTCAGCCGTTTCGGTTCATTCCAGTAATTAATCCTGTTTCGAGCGAGGCAAGAATGAGCAAGGTACTTGGCAGCATGCGGCAACGTGGGGTGTCGCTGATTGGTCTTCTCTTTTGGGTGGTCGTTCTCGGGATTGCGGGCCTGGTTGTCGCACAAACGATTCCGACTTACGTTGAGTTCATGGCGGTGCAAAACGCGGTCAACAAAGCCAAGGACAGCCCTTCAGTCAATGAGGCCCGCCAGGCCTTCGACAAATACGCCTCGGTAGAGGGCATCAGCTCCATTACTGGCAGTGATCTGGAAATCTACAAGGCGAATGGTGACCGCACTGTCATTTCCTTCAAGTATTCGCGCGAAGTGCCCTTGGCTGGCCCCGTTTCATTGCTGATCAAGTACAGCGGCGAATCCAAATAATCCGAATGAGCGAATACAAGGCGCTGGAGCGCACTCTGCGCCATGAGTTTGCCAATCCGCACCTCATCCAGCGTGCCCTGACGCATCGCAGTTTCTCCTCTGATCATTACGAGCGCCTGGAATTTCTTGGCGACTCGGTTCTGAACTTGGCCATTTCGGGTCTGCTCTTTGACAAGCTCGGCAACCTGCCCGAAGGCGACCTTTCACGCATCCGCGCCAATCTGGTCAAGCAAGACACCCTGCACGAGATCGCCTTGCAAATCGGTTTGTCGGGCCTGCTCAGGCTGGGCGAGGGCGAGGCGCGCAGCGGCGGGCACAAACGGCCCTCCATCCTTGCCGACGCACTGGAGGCCATCATCGGTGCCGTGTATGTGGATGCCGGTTTTTTGGCCGCCCGTTCACTCGTGTACCGCCTGTTTGAAAACGTGGAAATCAATCCCGGCATGCAGGCCATGACCAAGGATGCCAAGACTGCCTTGCAAGAGTGGTTGCAAGGCCGCAAGAAGAAATTGCCCCAATACGATGTGGTGCATATTGGCGGGGTTGCCCACAAGCAGGTGTTCGAGGTGAAATGCGCCCTGGACGACCCCTCCATCCATTCACTCGGCGAGGGCACCTCGCGCCGCGCTGCCGAACAGGCCGCAGCAGCAGCCATGCTCGAAAAACTCAAAGCCATTGCATGAACCCCATTGACACCCAGCCCGGTGAACCGGACGAACAAGATGACATCGAGCCGCAAGGCATCGACATTGATGCGGCGCTCGCGCAGCTTGGCGCGGCCAAACCCGCTGCCGACATCGCCAGC
>JBJOKU010000065.1:0-7069 GCA_046045925.1 Pseudomonadota bacterium | reverse complement strand
TGAAGGCGCGCTGCTTGTCGGTGCACTGATGCGCCATCGCCGCTTTGGCGGCCTGCGCCCGCTGCTCGCGGGGGATCGGCTCGGCGGCATAGCTCACGTAGGCCAGCACGTCGAACAAGTCGCTGTTCTCGGCCTCGATGCAGGTTTGCATGCCCTTCAGGGTGCCTTTGTCGAACCCCTTCTCGGCCAGGCCCGCCAGCAGGGCCTTGCGGGTGTCCGGCAGGCTCCAGATCCGCCGCAGTTCGTCTTCATCGCGGCAGAACTCGGGCATCGCGCCAAACAGGTTGTCCATGAACTGCGCGGCCGACATCGGTTTGCCGTCGGCACTCCAGAAACTGGTGGCGCTCATGTGCTGAATCTGGCGCACCTTGCCATCGGCCAGTTTGACCTTGAGCTTTTGCGGGCCGGGGGGCGTCTTGTCCTTGCCGGGGGTGTCCGGCTCAGGGGGCTTGGCGGGCTTGGGAGGGGTGAAGCTCCCGTCGGGGTCGATCGGCTCTCCATCCCACTCCGGGTCGCTGAAGTGGTGATGGGCCTTGACGAAGTCATAGATCGTGAAGTGGTCCTTGCCGTCATGCAGCCGGGTGCCCCGGCCGATGATCTGCTTGAACTCGATCATCGAATTCACGGGCCGCATCAGCACGATGTTGCGCACGTTGCGGGCATCGACGCCGGTCGAGAGCTTCTGCGAGGTGGTCAGGATGGTTGGGATGGTTCGTTCGTTGTCCTGGAAGTGCTTCAGATGCTGATCGCCCAGGGCGCCGTCGTTGGCGGTCACGCGCACGCAGTAATCCGGGTCCGGGCTGGACTTGAGCTGATTGATGAGGTCGCGCACCACCAGCGCATGGGTTTGGGTGGCGCAAAAGACGAGGGTCTTGTCCCCTGGGTGGATCAGGTTCATGAACGTTCTGACCCGGTAGGCCTCGCGCTCGCGGATCTCGATGATCCGGTTGAAGTCCTTTTCCTCGTAGCGCTTGCCGACCTCGGCCTGGCCTTCGATCACATCGTCGTCCGGGGTGTAGACGTAGTCGTCCAGCGTGGTGGCGATCTGCCGGACCTTGAACGGGGTCAGGAAGCCGTCGTTGATGCCGTCCTTGAGCGAGTAGGTGTAGACCGGCTCGCCGAAGTAGGCGTAGGTATCGGCGTTGAGGGTGCGCTTGGGCGTGGCCGTCAGGCCGAGCTGCACGGCGGGCTCGAAGTACGCCAGGATGGCGCGCCACTCGCTTTCGTCCTTGGCCCCGCCCCGGTGGCATTCATCGATGACGATCAGATCAAAGAAGTCGCGCGGGTAGGCCCCGAAATAAGGCGTGCCGTCCGGCCCGCTCATGAAGGTCTGGAAGATGGTGAAGAACACGCTGCCGTTCTTGGGCACCCGGCCGTCGTTCTTGCGGATCTCATCGGGCGCGATGCGAATCAGCGCCCTCTCCTCGAAGGCCATGAAGGCATTGAAGTCCTTGAAGGCCTGATCCGCCAGCGTGTTGCGGTCCGCCAGAAAGAGCACGCGGGGCTGGCGAGTCGGCTCGCCCGCCCGAGACCAGCGCGCCTTGAACAGCTTCCAGGCGATCTGGAAGGCGATCGAGGTCTTGCCCGTGCCGGTGGCCAGGGTGAGCAGGATGCGGTCCTGCCCCTGGCTGATCGGGTCGAGCACCCGGTTGACGGCGATTTCCTGGTAGTAGCGCAGCAGCCACGAGCCGCCCTTGTCCGGAAAGGGCACGGCGGCAAAGCGGTCGCGCCAGGCGTTGGCCTGGGCGAAGGTGGCCTGCCAGAGCGCGTCCGGGCTCGGAAAGGCCACCACATCGCCCTCGGCGCCCGTGCTCATGTCGATGCGGTAGATCTGCTGGCCGTTGGTGGCGTAGGTGAAGCGCACGCCCAGCTTGGCGGCGTAGGCCTTGGCCTGGCCCACCCCTTCGGTGTACGGCTTATCCCAGGCCTTGGCCTCGATCACGGCCAGCTTGGTGTTGCGGTAGACCAGCACGTAATCGGCGATCTCTGCCGGGGTGCGTTTGCCCCCCGCTCCCTGAAGGCGCCCCAGCGTGATGGCGTGTTCCCGCAGCACGCGACTGCCCTCGACCTCGCCCCAGCCCGCCGCCTTCAAGGCCGGGTCAATGTGCTCGGCGCGTGTTTCCGCTTCGTTCATGGGTGGGCTCAGGTCAAAAAACCTGCCCAGATTTCTGGATGTACTCCAGAAAGTTCTTGTTTTCGACCTTCACATCGGCCATATCACACACGGCGGGAATCTTGTATTTGCGTTTCTCGGCCTGTAAACCAAACTGCCGCGCCTCATTGGTGATCAGTTCCGCGCCATGCACTTTGGCCGATGCGACGATCAAAAGATCGTTTTCGTCCACGCCTTTCGGGTGGTATTGATCATTCACCACCCCGATGGACTGTTTGATGGACAACGCGGTCATGACCACAGCTTCGGTCATGGGCAGACGCCATACTCCGGTTGCCTTCAGCCACTTGGCGCAGTCTGGGGATTTGTGCCCCACTTCTTCCAAGGCCACCCCAGGAATGGTCAGTTCATGCTTTTGCATTTCGCTGCCCAACCATTGCCACAGTCCGGGAAACTGGGTGAATGGGTAGTTATCCCAAGCATGAAGGATGGCGGATGCGTCAAGTACCCGCACAGTGCTGCTCCAACTCATGCAAATCGGCGATTTTTAGGCCGTCCAGATAGCCACTGGCCTTGGCCAAGGTAATGCGCTGGGCGCTGAGGGAACTCAGCACCGTGCGCACGAACCGATCACCAAAAATATGCTTGGGCTCACGATGTCGGTACAGGCGCGTGCCGCCCTCATCTTTTCTGTTTTGGTGGGCTTCCAGGCTCCATGCTCTGTACGCCTGATAGATCTCAGGCGACAAGCGGCCCACGGCAAGTAATCGGCGCAAGATCACTTCGGTACTCACGCCCCAGGCTTTGCGCTGGGGTTTGAGCCATTCATGAAAAGCGGCGACCTCTTTGGGCTTGTCAGCATCCTTGATACTCAGCAGGAAGTAATCTGGAACCAGCACCAGACCGGCCAATAAATTGGCTTCCTGTTCACGGCCTTGGGTGGCGAGAAAATCGGTGTCGTCGTCAATCCAGCTGGTTTTATGCAGCAGCACATGGGCTAATTCATGCATGAGGGTGAAGGATTGTGCGGCCTCAGCCACCATTTTCTTGACCACGATGACCGGGCATCGCACGTCATACAAGGCAAAACCAGCCACCGCACTTTCCTTGGCGATTTGCCAAGGTCCGTTGTAGCCGTTGGTGCGAAACACCAGTAAACCCTTGGCCTCCACCGCTTTGCGGTAGCTCTCGAAATCGTGGTTGCCTTCGCCCAGGCCCAACCACTGGCGGGTTTGCCCAGCGGCGGCTGCGATGTCATCGGCGGGCAACTCCGGCGCCTGAAAGGGCGTCCAGAAGGCATCGTCCAAGTCATCGCGAAGACTGAGGAACACTTCTCTTTGCCGCTCCACCCGCTCGATCAGGCGCTTGAGCCGTGGCGAGAGTTCGGGCTTTTGCTGCGCCAGGGTGCGGAATTGAGGGGTGTGCACCTGTTCGGGGGCCACCGGCCCGGTGTCCAGAAAGAACAACACACCACGGCCAAAAAAGTCGGCCAGCTTGCGCAACTGGTTGAAGGTCAGCCCGACATCGTCAGACCAGAACTCGGCCCAACGATCCGGGGACATCTCAAGCACGGCAGCCAGCTCATCGGGCGCCATGCGCAGCTCATCACAGCACCACTCGATGCGTCTGCGGTTGATGGCCTGAATACGTTCCATACGCCGATTTTATGGCCAGAGGGTCGTCGGGAAGAGCCGATTGATGTGAACGTATCGGCCCACAACTGGCCGCTGAAAGCATGGTGCAGGAGATGTTTTCAGCCTGTTTTCAAGCCACGATCTCGATGCCGCGCTGCTGCACCAGACGCAGCAGCTTCAGCGCTGTGCCGGTCGGCCGCTTCTGGCCGATCTCCCACTTCTGCACGGTGGACAGGCTGATGTTGAGCAGCTTGGCAAAGACGACCTGGTGCAGGCCGGTGGCCGTCTCATGGATAGCCGCCAGCAGGTCGGATTTAGTTTTGCGCATCGCAATCTACCTCGATCAATTCCCCGGCATGCCGGGCACGGTCCGGTGCCAGCATGTTCATCACCAGCCGGATCATGGTGTCCTTGTGCGCCGGGTCGCTTTCGGCCACCAGCAAGGCCAGGGCGGCCAGGCCGATGTCGTTGATCACGGGCTGGCCCTCGGCGTCGAGCAGTCGGCCATTGCGATTCAGGAAGTCAACGAACAGGAATGCACCGCTGCGCTTGTTGCCGTCGGCAAACGGGTGGTTCTTGATGACGAAATAGAGCAGATGCGCCGCCTTGGCCTCGACGCTTGGATAGGCTGGTGCGCCGAATACGCTCTGATCCAGATTGCCCAACAGGGCTTCGAAGGCGTCACCGCGCTCGCGGGCGAACAGCTCGGTGGCTTCGCGGCGGCCGATCAGTTCGGCCTTCAGGCGTGCCAGTGCTGCACGCGCTTCGACCGCTGTGGGCAAGGTGCCGCCCGGCTGTTCGGGTGGCTCGGTGAGCAGCCCTTCGTCGTAACGCTGTAGCAGCGCGAAGGTCTGTGCATAGCGGCTCACGATGTCCACCAGCCCGCGCCCGGTGTCGGCGGCCAGCTCGGGGCTGCACGCGGCTTTGCGAACCAGCTCCAGCGCTGCATCCAGTTCGCGCGCATTCGCTTCCAGGCGCTGGCGGTTGAGCGTGTAGCCCTGCGTCAGATGCTCGCGCAGCAGGCGGGTGGCCCATTGGCGAAAGCGTGTGCCCTGCTGCGACTTGACGCGATACCCGACCGAGATGACGACATCCAGGCTGTAGAACCGGACCGGCTTGTCGGAGCCAGCAATGTGCAAAATTTGCACGTTGCTTTCTGCCTCCAGCTCACCATCGGCAAACACGTTGCCGACATGCTTGGTGATCACCGAGCGTTCCCGTCCAAACAATTGGCCCATCTGCTCCTGCGACAGCCAGACCGTGTCCTGCTCCAGCCGCACTTCGATCTGGCCCTGAGGTGTCTGGTAGATGCTGATATCGGTCATCTCAATCTCCCTTTCAAACCACTCTATAACTGCCCACTGAACGCTTGATGCAGCAGGGATTTCTTCAGCTCGTCGAGGGCGGATATCTTCTGATCGTAAATTGTCGCCAAAGTCTGGGTCTGGTATGCAAGGTTTTCGAGTTCATCAACGATTTGTCGCTGAACGTCCAAAGACGGCACAGATATCGGAAGACTCTGAACAGAGCTTTTATTCAACTTCACCATTGTCGGGTTCGCACCTTGCGCACGCGAAGTGATTATTTCCCGCAGATATGATGTGCGAAGCTGGTAGTACAGAAATTTGCATTCAACCAAGATCGGATCTGGTGTCATCCGCATGATGAGATCCGGATAAATGGTTGGTTCGATCAGGCCTTCCGCGACGGCAACGTGTCCGACCAGCGTCGGAGTATTGCTGCGAGTCAACAGTAGATCACCATTTTTAACCCAGTAATGTGCGTTTGGATTTGTCTCGGCTGATGTGAACTTGATCTTTTCTTCTCGAAAAACAAAACCCGTGACTGATGAAAGGGTCAAGACGGGCGTTCCTGAATCAGAATGATTTGCCGCAGGTGGTGACCATCCATTTCTTGGCTGATCGAGGAGAATATTTTCGACTGTTGTCTCTTTCCAAGACGAATCTTTGTTCTCAAAGAAAATGTCGAGTTGTTTGCTCCACACCTCCCTCGCCCCCCTCAAATTCCTCTCCGCATTCTCCTTGGCGGTGGCGATAGCCTCAAAGGCTTCGTCGAGGATGGCGACGATGCGGCGTTGTTCGGGGAGTGGAGGAAGAGCAATTTCTCTCGCTTCCATCGAGCCCTTTGCAACGTGAATCATCGTTGTGCCAGCACCCTGATCTTGTTTGATCCGATCCGTGTCCCAAATGAAAAAGTAGAACAGGTAGCGCTGATCGATCAGGGCTGGGTTTGGGATGACCTTCCAGATGTGATAGTGGAATATGACTTTCGGCCCTGACCAAATCCTTGGGCCAAACGAAGCCGACCACGCATATAGGAGGTCGCCTGCCTTGCAGTATTTCTCTGCCGGCAATTCCAAATCGGAGTGGTACCAGTTGTTGTTGGTGAAAAAATTTCCGACGCGGAGAACCGGATATTTGCCTTCAGTCAGTAGCTCGTCTTTGCTATATGCCCGCCCGTTGATCAATTCACAGACGTCTCGGAGTTCATGCTTCACTCGGACCACCTGCTTCACACCAACCCCCGAATCACCGCCAGCACCTCAGCGCTCTCCGCATCCAGCGCCGCAATCTCGTCCAGGATGTCTCGCGGCGAGCGCATCACTTGGACTTCGCCGCCGTTCGGGTTTTTCACCGACAGGTCATAGGTTGCGTGATCAATCTCGGCGGCGTTGATCGACCAGCTTTTGGGTGAATTGGCCCGCGTGGCCTGAAGCTGGATGAAATCGGCCAGGTCGTCGTCGTTGAGCGGGTTGATTTTGCCTAGGTTGCGGCCGGGGTCGAGTTGGTAGAACCAGACCTTGTCGGTGGCGCGGCCCTTCTCGAAAAACAGCACCACGGTTTTGACCCCCGCGCCCTGAAAAGTGCCGCCGGGGCAGTCGAGCACCGTGTGCAGATGGCAGCTTTCCAGCAGCAGCTTGCGCAGGCTCACCGAGGCGTTGTCGGTGTTGCTCAGAAAGGTGTTCTTGATGACGATGGCCGCCCGGCCGCCGGCCTTGAGGCTCTTCAAAAAATGCTGGAGGAACAAAAAGGCGGTTTCACCCGTCTTGATGGGGAAGTTCTGCTGAACCTCCTTGCGCTCCTTGCCGCCAAAGGGCGGATTGGCCAGGATGACGTCGAAGCGATCCCGCTCCTGAATGTCGTGGATGTTCTCGCCCAGCGTGTTGGTGTGCAGGATGTTCGGGGCCTCGATGCCGTGCAGGATCATGTTCATGATCGCAATCACATAGGCCAGGCTCTTCTTTTCCTTGCCGTAGAAGGTGCGCTTTTGCAGCACCTCCAAGTCAGCCGCCCGGGTGGCC
>JBJOKU010000064.1:0-7078 GCA_046045925.1 Pseudomonadota bacterium | reverse complement strand
CGCACATGCCGGGGGTGAGCACGGTTTCGCCCTCGTCGGTATGCAGCACCAGCGTGCCCTGCACGACGAAGATGAATTCGTCTTGCACGCTGTGCGCGTGGCGCAGGGCCGATGCCGCACCGGGCGCAAGTGTCGAGAGCAGCACGCCAAAGTTGTTCAGGCCAAAGAGGTCTCCCAGGGGCCGCTTGGTGCGCCCGGTCATGCGCGATGCAAAGGGCTCGGGGTAGATGGACTGGCGCTGGCGCGGGCCTGCGTTCCAGGCATCGAGGGCGACAGGGTAAGGCGTGGGTGTGCTCATGCAGGGCTCCTTGGTACTGTGATTTTCGCCGTTCAACCATGCGCCGCTTGAGTGTCGCGGCGCTCATGCAAGCGGGCGCATTGCTCCATTGAATGCGGCCCGGCCCTTGCCAACAATTGTGGCCAATCACCTCCCGGTTTGCACGCACTCAACGCCCACCTCCTCATGACGAATTGCAACTCTGACATTCCTGCCGCGCTCCCGGGCTTCAGCAGCGAGCACTTTGCCTTCGACGGGATCAACAAGCGCGTGTACATCGCAGGCACCGGCCCGGCGGTGATCGTGCTCACCGAGATGCCCGGCATCAGCCCGGAGGTGATCCGCTTTGCCCGCTGGGTGCGCGACGCGGGCTTCACCGTCTGGCTGCCCTCGCTCTTTGGCCGCGATGGCGTGACCGAAAGCGCCGAGGAGGCCGTGGCCATCTTCAAGCGCAGCTGCATCAGCGCAGAGTTCCGCGCCCTCGAAGCCGGGGGCGGCACGCCCATCGTGTCGTGGCTGCGGCAACTCGCGCAGGTGGCCCACGGGCGCTGCGGCGGCCCCGGCGTGGGCGCGGTGGGCATGTGCTTCACCGGCAACTTCGCCGTGAGCCTCATGCTTCGCTCGCCGACACGCGCCGCCGTGGCCTGCCAGCCCACGCTGCCCATGGACAACCCTGCCGGGATTGGCTTGCCCAACAATGAAATCAAGGCCATCCGCGAACGCATCGACCGTGAAGACCTGCGCATGCAGGGCTACCGTTTCGAGGGCGACCGCTGGTGCACGGCCGCGCGATTTGCCGCCTACCAGCAAGCCTTTGGCGAGCGCTTTGAGGCCATCACCCTGCCCGACAGTGCGGCCAATCCCGAGCCGCCGCCCTTCTTCAAGCATGTCGTGCAAACGCCGCACAGCGTGGTCACGGCCCACTTGATTGATGCGGCTGGCCAGCCCACACTCGCTGCACGCGACCGGATTCTGGATTTTATGCGCACCCAACTCTCTGAAAGGCTCCCCGATGCAACACGTGCTGATCGTGCATGAAGTGCAGGACTACCCGCACTGGAAAAAGATTTTTGACGACGCAGCCGGCATTCGCCGCCAAGCAGGTGAGCGCGTGTACCAGGTGCTCAAGTGTGTGTCCGACCCAAACAAGATCGTCCACTTCTCGCAATGGACTTCGGTGGACGCGGCGCGCCAGTTCTTCGAGTCGCCCCGGCTGGTCGAAATCCGCAAGGCGGCGGGCGTGAAAGCGCCCGAGTTCATCTATCTGGATTTGATTGAAGAAGGCACGTTGAACCCATGACCACGCCCCTGCGTTTCGGATTTGCCGGGCTGGGCCACATGGGCGAACCCATGGCCACGCGCATTGTTCAATCGCTCGGCCATCTGAGTGTCTGGAACCGCAGCCCCGCCAAGCTGAGTGTCCTCGCCAAAGCTGGAGGCACGCCCTGCGCCAGCATGCAGGCGTTGGCCGCGCAGAGCGACGCGATCATCCTCATGCTCGCCACCGAGCAAGCCATGGACGAAACCCTGCAACGCGGCACACCCGCCTTCGACGCGCTGGTGCGCGGCCGCATCATCGTGCACATGGGCACCACCACGCCCGCGTACTCGCAGGCGCTGTGCGCCGACGTGAAGCGTGCAGGTGGCCACTACGTGGAAGCACCCGTGTCCGGCTCGCGCGTGCCCGCCGAGCGTGGCGAACTCGTGGGCATGGCCGCAGGTGACTCAGCGCACATCGAGGCCCTCATGCCCGCGCTCAGCGCCATGTGCCGCAAAGTCTTTGTGTGCGGCACACAGGCCTCGCAAGCGCTGATGATGAAGATCGCGGTCAACCACTACCTCGTCACCACCGTGGCAGCCCTGTGCGAGGCTTGGCACTTTGCCGAATCTGCCGGGGTGGACAACGCACTCTTCAAGGACATTCTGTGCGCAGGCCCCATGAGCAGCCCTGTGGCACAGGTCAAGCTCGACAAGTTGCTGCGCGACGATTACAGCGCCCAGGCCACGATTGCCGATGTCTTCAAGAACGCGCAACTCATCTTCGAGCAGGCGCGTGCGCACCAGATAAACATGCCCTTGCTCGACACCACCCACGCGCTCTACCGCCGCACCCTTGAAGCAGGCTTGGGAGCGCTCGACATGGTGGCTGTGCGCAAGGTGCTGGGAGCCTGAGACCTGCGCGGCCCTAGCGGTTAGCATTGGGGCATGTTCAGTTACCGCCACGCCTTCCATGCGGGCAACCATGCCGATGTGCTCAAGCACGCGGTGTGGGTGTTCATCCTGCAATACCTCACACAAAAACCGGCACCGCTGTCGGTGATCGACACGCACGCCGGGGCGGGCATGTACCGGCTCGATGGCGAGCAGGCCCGCACCTCTGCCGAGGCCGAAGAGGGCGTGGACTGCCTGTTTGAAGCGCTGTCCGCCAACAAGGAGTTGCAGCCCCTGCTGGCCGCCTACACCGACGCGATTGCCGCCTTCAACACCGACGGCTCACTGCGCCACTACCCCGGCTCGCCCCTGCTCACGCATTCACTGCTGCGCGATGGTGACCGGCTCAAGCTTTTTGAGGTGCACCCCACCGACGTGAAGATTTTGCAAGCCAACGTGAAGGCGCTTGAGGGCGGGGCTTCGGCTGAAGTGCTGCGGGAAGACGGCTTTGAAGGGCTGCGCAAGCTGCTGCCCCCGCCCGTGCTGGGCGGATCGCGCCGCGCCGCTGTGCTGATGGACCCGAGCTACGAACTCAAGACGGACTACGCCGCCACGGCCAAGACCATCGAGACGGCGCTGGAGCGTTTTCCCACCGGCTGCTACGCGGTCTGGTACCCGCAGATTGCCCGGCCCGAAGCGCACAGCCTGCCGCGCCGCCTGAAAACGCTCGCCACCAAGGCAGGCAAACCCTTTGTGCACGCCACGCTCAACATCGGCATCGACTCTGACAAAACCGCTGCCCAAGACGCACTCGGCGGCACATTCGGCAGCGCCCCCGGCGGCAAGACCGGCCGCGCCGTGTCGAGCGGCGGCATGCGCGCCAGCGGCATCTTCGTGATCAACCCGCCCTTCACGCTCAAGGCCGCACTGGCCCAGGCCCTGCCGCAACTCGTGAAGTTGCTGGGGCGCGGACGCGGGCAAGCCTTCACGCTGGACAGCGCGGGCTGAGCCTCGCTCCCCACTTCGAAGGGCCCGCCAAGACCACTCAACGCGGCCACCTAAAATCGCCCCATGCCCGATTCGCTCTTCATCCTGCTGCAACATCTCACGCCCAAGTTGGCGCTCACCCGCTTTGCCGGCTGGGTGGCTGGCTCCGAATGGGGCAGCCTCACCACCCGCATCATTGCCCGCTTCGTGCGCAAGTACGGCGTGAACATGGCCGAGGCCGCCAACCCCGATGTGGCGAGCTACAAGAGCTTCAACGAGTTCTTCACCCGCCCGCTCAAGGCCGGTGCCCGCCCGCTGGCCGATTCCACTTGGGTGTGCCCTGTTGATGGCGCGATCAGCCAGTTTGGCCGCATCGAACGCGACCAGATCTTCCAGGCCAAGGGCCACCACTACAGCAGCACCGCGCTGGTGGGTGGCGACGCCGCGCTGGCCGCGCAGTTTGACGACGGCGAGTTCGCCTGCCTGTACCTGAGCCCCAAGGACTACCACCGCATCCACATGCCCTGCGCGGGCCGCTTGCTACGCATGATCCATGTGCCGGGCGACCTGTTCTCGGTCAACCCCGTCACGGCGCGCGGCGTGCCCGGCCTGTTTGCGCGCAACGAGCGCGTGGTCTGCGAGTTCGACACCGCGCATGGCCCCTTCGTGCTGGTGCTGGTGGGCGCCACCATCGTCGGCTCCATGGCCACCGTCTGGCATGGTTTGGTCAACCCGCCCCGGCCCGGTGTGGTGCGCGAGTGGCGCTACGACGAACAGGACATCCGCCTCGCCCAGGGCGAAGAGATGGGTCGCTTCCTGCTGGGCTCCACGGTGGTGATGCTGTGGCCACAGGGCAAGCTGGCCTTCAACCCCAGTTGGGCTCCGGCACGCGGCATCCGGCTGGGCGAGGCCATGGGGCAACTCGCCACCCCCGCCTGACCAAGCCTTAAAATCGGCGGTTTCCCCCCTTTATTCAGAGAGAGACTCATGTCTGCACCCGCACCCCTCGCTCCCAGCATGGCCGACCGCGACGGCAAAATCTGGATGGACGGCCAGATGGTCGATTGGCGTGACGCCAAGATCCATGTGCTCACCCACACGCTGCACTACGGCTGTGGCGCTTTCGAGGGCGTGCGCGCTTACAACACGGTCAACGGCACGGCCATCTTCCGCCTGCAAGAGCACACCCAGCGCCTGTTCAACAGCGCCAAAATTTTGCGCATGAAGATTCCCTTCAGCATTGAAGAAGTGAATCAGGCCCAGATCGACGTAGTCAAGGCCAACAAGCTGGAAAGCTGCTACCTGCGCCCCCTCACCTGGATCGGCTCGCAAAAACTGGGCGTTTCCCCCAAAGGCAACACCATTCACCTGATGGTCGCCGCATGGGCCTGGGGCGCGTACCTCGGTGAAGAAGGTTTGAAGCGCGGCATCCGCGTGAAAACCTCCAGCTACACCCGCCATCATGTGAACATCACCATGACGCAGGCCAAGGCGGTGAGCAACTACAGCAACTCGATTCTGGCCAACATGGAAGCCACCGACGACGGCTACGACGAGGCCCTGTTGCTCGACAGCGCCGGCTTCGTGAGCGAAGGCGCAGGCGAAAACATTTTCGTCATCAAGGACGGAGTGGTCTATACCCCTGATTTATCCGCTGGCGCCCTCAACGGCATCACCCGCAACACCATCATGCACATCTGCAAAGACCTCGGAATCGAGCTGGTGCAAAAGCGCATCACCCGCGACGAGGTGTACATCGCCGACGAAGCCTTCTTCACCGGCACCGCCGCTGAAGTCACGCCCATCCGCGAACTCGACCGCGTGCAAATTGGGATCGGCTCACGCGGCCCGATCACCGAAAAAATCCAGAGCGCATTCTTTGACATCGTCAATGGCCGCAACCCCAAATACGCCCACTGGCTCACCAAGGTCTGAGCCCAGCGCCAGCACCCAAAGGATCAGAAGATGAGCAACGTCGTCGAACTCAAAGCCTCCGACCTCAACGCCCAAGGCGGCGTGTACTGCCCCAACAAGGCCGCAGGCATGGAACTCTGGAACTCCCACCCCCGCGTCTTCCTCGACGTGGGCCACACCGGCGAGGCCAAGTGCCCTTACTGCGGCACGCATTACAAACTCGCTGCGGGCGAGCACTTCGCTGGCGGGCATTAAGCCTTGCCGCGTAGCGAGCGGTCTTGCAGCGCGAAGCCGCGCAGCGAACGACGAGGCATACCTTCAAAGGTAGACGAGAAGTGAGTGAGCACGCGACAAAGCTGCAAGGCCGCGCAGTAGCGGCGCTTGTCGTCGCCCCGCAATGGATCGGCGACGCGGTGATGACCGAGCCGCTGATGCGGCGGCTGGCTGCTCGGGGTGAGCGCCTCACGGTGGGCGCACTGCCCTGGGTGGCGCCGGTGTACCGGGCCATGCCGCAGGTGGCCGAGGTCATTGAATTCCCCTTTGCCCATGGTGGCCTGCAATGGGCCGCCCGCCGCGAGATCGCACGGCAGATCAAAGGCCAATTCCAGCGCGCCTATGTGCTGCCCAACTCGCTCAAAAGCGCCCTGCTGCCTTGGCTCGCGGGCATCCCCGAGCGTGTGGGCTACGCGGGCGAGTCGCGCTATGTGCTGCTCAACCGCCGCCTGCCCAACCCGCCGCGCGGACACGGCGTGGAGCGCCCGCCCATGGTGGCCTTTTACTCCGCACTGAGTGGCGATGCCGACGTGGCCACTGACCAGCCCGTGCTGCGGGTGAGCGATGCCCAGGTGCACACCGCTTTGTCTCGCCAGGGCCTGGCTGAGAAGGGCTATTACGTCTTCGCCCCCGGTGCGGAATTTGGCCCGGCCAAGCGTTGGCCCGCCAGCCACTTCGCCGAACTCGCCCGCCTGCTCGACGCGACCGTGCTGCTGCTGGGCTCTGGCAAAGAACGCGCCTTGTGCGAAGAAATCACGCAAGCGGCCAATGCGTCGGTTGATGCGGCGGCAAGCTCTGGACAGCCCACACAAGTGAGCGCCCGCTGCGTCAATTTGGCAGGCAAAACCTCACTGGACGAAGCCATCGCCCTCATCGCCGCCGCCCGCGCCGTGGTCTCCAACGACTCCGGCCTGATGCACGTGGCCGCCGCTTTTGGCGAAAGCCGGGGCCTGCGGCAAGTGGCGGTGTACGGCTCCTCCAGCCCGCTGCACACGCCGCCCATGAGCGAGCGTGCCACCGTGCTCTGGCTCAAGAACGACCCCAGCTACCAGCCCCCGTTGGACTGCGCCCCCTGCTTCAAGCGGGAATGCCCGCTGGGGCACACGCGGTGTTTGAACGATGTGAGCGCCGCTCGGGTGGCGCAGACGCTCACTCGCTGAGGTTTTTCAAGATTTCACCAGCACAGCCTGTCGCTGGGCCAGCAAGACGGGACGGTCGATTTGCTGGCCCAGAAAGTCAATGTCGTCCTGCGCAACCCCTTGCGCACGGAAGTGTGTTTTCCATCCCGCCACCGCCTGAGCCACTTCTTCCGCCACCGTTTTGGCTTGCGCCAAGCTCAAGCCATATTGCGCATGTTCTGACAGCGCGTTGTCCAAGCTGGCTTCGTGTCCCTCGCGGCCCAGACGCATCTGCTGGTAGCCCAAGGCCTGGCCTGTGGGCAACACATCGTAGGCGGGCGACAAATGCAGCTCGCCC
>JBJOKU010000063.1:0-7160 GCA_046045925.1 Pseudomonadota bacterium | reverse complement strand
GCTGAACAGCGAGGGCGTGGGCTGCTGGTAGCGGGCATCGCTCTCAGGGCAATGCAGTCCGGTGGAGAATTTCCAAAGCTCGGGTTCCGAACTTTCATGCAGGCGGTACACCGTCATGCGGCCAGCACCGCGGTGCAGGGCCACTTCGAGTGCCTCCATCACGCGGGATTTTTCGACCCCGCTCAAGCGGAAGCGGTCGGCCACCACATCGAGCACTTTTCTGGGGCCGGTGATGGTGCCCACCTCGCGCTCGGCCTGCACCTTGGTGAAGCCGCTGGCCAGCAGCCATTGCTCCACCTCTTGGGCGGTGGTGTTGGCGGGCAGCTCCACCGGGAAGGTGACCACCAAGCGGGCATCGGCAGCAGCACCAGAAGCGCATCGCGCTTGCAGCTCGGCAAAGATGGTTTCGGCGCTGTCGTGGCGCACGGGCTGGGCGGTTTGCGCGTCAAACAGGTGGGTAGCGCGGGCGTAGAGCAGCTTGAGGTGGTCGTTCAGCTCGGTCATCGTGCCCACGGTGGAGCGTGAGCTGCGCACCGGGTTGGTCTGGTCGATGGCAATCGCGGGGGGCACGCCGTCCACCTGATCCACCGCTGGCTTGTCCATGCGGTCGAGGAACTGCCGGGCGTAGGCCGAGAAGGTCTCCACGTAACGGCGCTGGCCCTCGGCGTAGAGGGTGTCGAACACCAGCGACGACTTGCCCGATCCGCTGGGGCCGGTCACCACCGTCAACTCGCCGGTGCGGATGTCGAGGTCAACGTTCTTGAGGTTGTGCTGGCGAGCGCCACGGATGCGGATGACACCTTCGGACATGGAGGGCTTTCTGGCAAAGAAGGCAAACATTCTAGGAGTGGGCCGCGCCAACGGTCGCCCGCGCCGTAATGCCCGTGACATTCCCTGCGGTTAACCCTGATTACCGGGCGCGTCAGTTGTCATTTTTCGTAAAGAATGACCCCGCAGACAGGCGTACACTTGTGCTCATGGTGGGTGCTTTCCCTCTGTGGGCATCGGTTTGCCTGCGACGCAACCACTGTTTGTTCAATCGATCTGTCAGGAGATATTGCATGACCCGTGAAGTTTTTGTTTTGGGCGCAGCCCGTTCTGCCATCGGTACTTTCGGTGGTTCCTTGTCTGGCATGGAGCCCTCTGAGCTGGCTGGCCTGGTGATGAAAGAGGCCGTGGCCCGCTCTGCCGTTGACCCCCAGCAAATCAACTACGTGACCGTCGGCAACTGCATCCCCACCGACACCCGCTTCGCCTATGTGGCCCGCGTGGCCTCCATTCAAGCTGGCCTGCCCATGGAATCCGTGGCAATGGCTGTGAACCGCCTGTGCTCCTCCGGCCTGCAAGGCATCGTGACCACTGCCCAGCAAATCATGCTCGGTGACTGCGACTACGGCGTGGGTGGTGGCGTTGAAGTCATGTCTCGCGGCGCTTACGCCCTGCCCGCACTGCGCAGCGGTGCCCGCATGGGTGACACCAAGGCCTTCGACATGATGACCTCCACCCTGACCGACCCCTTCGGCGTTGGCCACATGGGCGTGACCGCCGAGAACCTGGTCGCCAAGCACGGCATCACCCGCGAAGAGCAAGATGCACTGGCTGTCGAATCGCACCGCCGCGCTGCCGCTGCCCAAGCTGCAGGCTACTTCAAATCTCAAATCGTCCCCATCACCCTCAAGGGCAAAAAAGGCGACGTGATTTTTGACACCGACGAGCACATCAAGCCCGGCACCACCATGGAAACCCTGGCCAAGATGAAGCCCGCTTTCAAGAAAGAAGGCGGCTCCGTGACGGCTGGTAACGCCTCCGGCATCAACGACGGCGCAGCCTTCTTTGTGCTCGGCGCTGCCGATGCCGCCAACAAGGCCGGTCAAAAGCCGCTGGCCCGCATCGTGTCCTACGCCGTCGCTGGCGTGAACAACGACGTGATGGGCGAAGGCCCCATCCCCGCCTCGCGCCTGGCCCTGAAGAAAGCTGGCCTGACACTCGACCAGATCGACGTGATCGAGTCCAACGAAGCCTTCGCTGCTCAAGCCATCGCCGTGACCAAGGTGCTGGGCCTCGACCCCGCCAAGACCAACCCCAACGGCGGCGCCATCGCTCTGGGCCACCCCGTGGGCTGCTCCGGTGCCTTCATCGCCACCAAGGCCATCTACGAACTGCAACGCACCGGCGGCAAATACGCCCTGGTGACCATGTGCATCGGCGGCGGCCAAGGCATCGCCGTCGTATTCGAACGCGCCTGATGAATTGACGGCTTAGGCCGTCGCTTCAATCAAAAAAAGCCCGCTGGGAAACCGAGCGGGCTTTTTTGTTGGGGTTGGCTTATCCGCACAGGGAGATACCTTTCTCTATCAATGTATATCCATGTCTATTTTAAATAAACTATACTTACGCAGTAATTCATAGAGTTCAAACCACCGGAGATTGCATGGACGCCGTGAGAAACCCCTTTGCCCCGGGGGCAGGAAGTCGACCGCCAGAGCTTGCTGGACGGGAGCCTATCCTGAATGACGCAGAGACTGCAATTCAGAGGGCGCTGTTGGGTAAACCCAGCCGCTCTCAAATGCTGCTCGGCCTGCGTGGCGTAGGCAAGACGGTGCTACTGAACAAAATCCAAGAAATGGCTGAAGCCGCAGGGCACGTGACATCCTCGATCGAAGCACCCGATGGAAAAGATGGAAAAGTGCTCAGCGAGCTACTGGTACCCAAGATCAATCAAGCGTTGCGCAAGCTCTCAACTTCGGAAAACGGAAAGGCCAAAGCCCATCAGGCTCTTCGGGCTCTCCGCTCTTTCTCCTCAGTTTTCAATATTACCTACGGAGATGTTTCAATTTCAGTTGATCCGGAAGTGGGTGTCGCTGACAGCGGAGACATGGAAGCAGACCTGTCCGAATTGTTCGTGCGCGTGGGCGAGACGGCAGTGGCTGCTGGCAGGGGATGGACACTTCTCATTGACGAAGTTCAGTACCTGCGCCCTCAAGATTTGGCAGCTCTGATCGTTGCTCTTCACAAGGTCAACCAGAAAAACCTTCCTGTATTGTTCTTCGGAGCAGGGCTTCCACAGGTTGCGGCCCTTTCAGGCGATGCGAAATCTTACGCTGAACGGCTCTTTCACTACCCTGCAGTTGGCGCGCTTGATGCAACAGATGCGGAGACCGCAATTAGGCAACCCATCGAGGATGAAGGTGAGCAAATTGACGACAACGCGATTCGTGAGATTCTGACAAAGACGAATGGCTACCCCTACTTTCTACAGGAGTGGGGCTATCAGTGCTGGAACATTGCCGAGGAGCCTCGCATCAAGCTAGAAGACGCAGTTAAGGCTGTAGAGGAGGCGACAAAACGGCTAGATGAAGGTTTCTTCAAGGTGCGATTTGATCGCCTAACGCCCAAGGAGCGGGAGTACGTTATCGCCATGGCCAAACTTGGTCCTGGTCCGTACAGGTCATCTGATATTGCAGACGCACTGGGAGAAACCCATCAAAGTCTGGGTCCGCGGCGCGCACAGATCATCAGCAAGGGAATGATCTACAGCCCATCTCACGGCGACATTGCGTTCACCGTACCAATGTTCAACGAGTACCTAATCCGCAACTACGTTGAGAAACAGAGCAAAGCGTAGCCGCTCGGCGTGCGTGCATGATATGTTTGGCACGGGTCTGAACAGTTTACCCCCGCGCCCGCAAATCCCCCGTCACCACCCCATACTGTTCACACTCGTCGTCATGCGCAGTTTCCCGCGCCGTCTCCGCCAAACCAGCGGCGTACCACTCGCGCATGGAGGGCAGGTCGAGCAGGCGCTGCATGTAGGCGGCGCTGGGCGGGCTGAGCGTCAGGCCGTAGCTCTGCACGCGGAATGCCACGGGGCTGAGAAAGGCATCGGCTGCGGTGAAGCGCTCGCCCGTGAGGAAGGGGCCTCCCCACTCGGCCATGCCGAAGGCGATGATTTCGTCGAGGCGGTCGAGGTCTTGCTGCAACGCGGCGTCGATCTGGTGCAGCTTGACCCGTATGCCGCAACTCATGGAGCATTGCGTGCGCAAGGTGGCAAAGCCCGAGTGCATCTCGGCCGCAATGCTCCGCGCCCAGGCCCGCGCCCGCGCGTCGGCGGGCCACACCTGCGCGAACCGCTCGTGCACATATTCGGCAATGGCCAGCGAATCCCACACCACCACGTCGCCATCATGCAGACACGGCACCTTGCCAGTGGGCGAGAACGCACGAAATGCCTCGCGGCTGGAGCCTTCAACAAAGAAGTGCAGTTGCTCGTTGAACGCCACACCCAGCTCACGCATCAGCACCCAGGGGCGCAGCGACCAGGAGGAGTAGTTCTTGTTGGCGATGTGGAGGGTGGGCATGGCTTTGAAGGTGAATGAACAGATTTGAGGCATTGTACAGAAACACGTACAATTTCTGCATGGATGCCATTACCTACTCCTCAGCCCGCGCCAACCTCGCGCAAACCATGAACCGTGTTTGCGAAGACCACGAGCCGCTCATCATCACCCGCAACGGTGAGCAGTCGGTCGTGATGCTCGCGCTGGAAGATTTCAAGGCGCTGGAAGAAACCGCCTACCTGCTGCGCAACCCCGCCAACGCCCGGCGACTGCTCTCCGCCACAGCTTCGCTAGAAAACAAAAAAGGCAAGGTGCGGGAGTTGGCCGAGTGAAACTGGTCTTTGCCGACGAGGCTTGGGAAGACTACCTGTACTGGCAAAAACAGGACAAGCGCATGGTCGAGCGCATCAACAAACTCATCCGCGAAACCTGGCGCGAACCGCATTCTGGCGTGGGCAAACCAGAACCTCTCAAACACGCACTGGCAGGCTGGTGGTCACGCCGCATCACCGACGAACACCGCATGGTGTACCGCATGGAAGACGGTGCGCTGTGGATTGCGCAGTTGCGGTATCACTACTGAAACCTCTTTGAATCCTAGGAAGCCAGAACAAACAAGAGGGCGGACTGTCAGGATCAGGAAAGAGTGACCATTTAATTGGGGAAGGTCTGCAGAACCCCGTTCGCCTTGAGCCTTTCGAAAGGTGGTCCCTTGCGAATCAAGGACTTCGACAAGTTCAGTCCGAACAGTGCGGGGTTTTGCAGAGTGTCCTTAGATTGTTTTGGCTCCACTTTCCATACTGGAGAGCCAGTGTCGAAATTTCTTCAAATGGTTTAGGTAGGACTGCGCCTCTTTACGCGACGTCCACGGGCTCACGTCATAGAGGTATCCCTCTGCCCCATCCCTTCTATAGACAGTCACTTGCTGACGCAATTGCTGCTCGGTCATGTGCAAGTGAACCTGTGAAAATGGAGCGTAATCGACGTGATTTTTTTTCTGAACCATTCCAACAGGCTTGTAGTCTCGTCCTAGCAGGATGTACGTATTTCCTGCGATAGTATGTACGCAATATGGAAGCCAGCAACGCATTTCATAGTAGGCGAATGACTGGTAATGAACTTTGAATCTTGGAACCCCCAAAGCGCATTCCATGTAGGCGATGGCGTAGTCGAGAGCATTTTTCGCAGAGACAAATTGCGTGCTTAGGTCTTTGATTTGCGCCCTCAGTCGATCACCTTCACTACCCTGACCTTGCCGGGGGACTGTTTTGAGCATCGCTTCGCGCATTTCCTCTGTAGTTCGCACTAATAAATAAGGATCAGGCTTTTGGGCTGGTCTTGTTGTGCTCACTGGAATAAGCGCAGCATGCTTCATCAAGAGCGACCAATTTGAATGGCCATGATTGACCGCAATTTGATCCAGTGCCTCGGCATGGCTGAGCATTTGCTCGCGAACTATTCGCTTGGCATCACGCTTGAACTGGTTGATTTGAGTTGGTGTGTAAATGTTCGACATGGCGATTCCTTGGTAGTGACCTCGGAACAAGATGCGCCCACACACCAAGTTTCGTGGCACCAATGCAGGAAAGCCAAGTGGAAACTTACGTAGAGCCTTGGAGGACTCTAATCACGCTGCTGTAACCAGCTTCGCCACGTGGGCGGGCGAGCTGACGTGTGCAGCCCATGCCGGGAGAATAACACAGGCTACAGACCGGGCGAAGCCCAAAAAACCTCAAGCCGCACCAATATTCGGCACCAGCGCCCCGGCGTTGCTGCCGTTCTTGAAGGCGGCGGTGAAGGCGAGCATGCGGTCTATGGGTTTGCGGGCTTGGTCGATGAGGGCGGTGTCCACAAAGATTTCGTTGGCGCCGGTTTCGAGCACCCGAGCCACGTCAGCCAGGCCATTCATGGCCATCCAGGGGCAGTGGGCGCAGCTCTTGCAGGTGGCGCTGTTGCCGGCGGTGGGTGCTTCGATGAAGGTCTTGCCGGGGTTGAGCGTGCGCAGCTTGTGCATCATGCCCTTGTCGGTGGCGACGATGAACGCTTTGTCATCCATCTCCTTGGCGGCCTTGAGGATGGCCGAGGTGGAGCCCACTGCATCGGCCAGCGCCACCACGTCGGCGGGGCTTTCGGGGTGCACCAAGATTTTGGCGTTCGGGTGTTCTTTTTTGAGCGCTTCCAGTTCAAAGGCTTTGAACTCGTCGTGCACGATGCACGAGCCGTTCCAGAACACCATGTCCGCGCCGGTTTCGCGCTGGATGTAGCCGCCCAGGTGGCGGTCGGGTGCCCAGAGGATTTTGTGGCCCTTGTCCTTGAGGGCCTTGACGATTTCGAGTGCGCAGCTCGATGTGACCATCCAGTCGGTGCGGGCCTTCACGGCGGCGCTGGTGTTGGCATAGACCACCACGGTGCGGTCAGGGTGGGCATCGCAAAAGGCGTTGAACTCGTCTATGGGGCAGCCCAAGTCAAGTGAGCAGTTCGCGTCGAGGTCGGGCATGAGGATGGTTTTTTCGGGCGAGAGAATCTTGGCGGTTTCACCCATGAATTTCACACCGCTGACCACCAGCGTCTGGGCCGGGTGGTCGCGGCCCAAGCGCGCCATCTCCAGCGAGTCGCTCACGATGCCACCAGTTTCTTCGGCCAGGTCTTGCAAGTCAGGGTGCACGTAGTAGTGCGACACCATGACGGCGTTTTTCTCTTTGAGCAGGCGGCGGATTTTGTCTTTCAGCGCGACCCGCTCGGCAGGGCCGGGCTCGGGCGGCACGCGCGCCCAGGCGTGCTTGGTGGCGCACACCGCACCGTCGCTTTGCGCGTCGGGTTTTT